>NZ_PYHU01000045.1:0-70631 GCF_003989595.1 Alteromonas sp. KS69
TACCCATGTACTGCTGAGTGAAATATATGCAGCAAAGATCAACAGGCCCTAGCTACAGTAAAATTGTTTTTAGGAGACTTAGTTTTAATTCGTGTACTTTTTCCACGCAACATATGACGTAGTTCACTACGGGTGTTACTGGAATTTGCGGTTGTCAGCGCTTTGTTTGGAGACGTAAAAACCATGCCGCCGTTTTCGTCCACATAAAAAAAGTCAGGATGGGAAAAATCTTGGATGTCTTTTACTGACACACTATCTGGCTTCCCATCATTATTCTCATCAGTCGGTAGCGTAATATTCCACTCACTTAAATCAAATTTATCAGCGGGAACGTCATCTGCGATAGCACCAACACTAAATATTGAAAGTATGAGCAACATAGCCGCATTACTGCACTTTCCTCGTTGAATGATAACTTTCATAAAAAACCTTTTAAATTATATGTTAAGCGTACTTCTTATGCGGTACTTGCTTGATACGAATCTCTTCCATAACAACAAACGGCTTTACCAATAAACCATCAAGGATGCATTTAAAAGCAGAGATAAAATACCAAAAAACATTACCAACGAAGAATTAATGTAATACCAATTTAACATTCAAACAATTTAATTACAAAATACTTTCATTTCATTCATTAGGTTGTGGAGAACAATTGCCTAGTATGGGCTAGTGAAACGTAAAGGAAGGTTTAAAAGCTAAAAAAGTGTGGGTGTCCATTAGTGGTGAGAATATTGATGAGACTCATGGGTGAAACTCTTTTTGAACCTTGCATTTGTGACTGTCTGCTAAATAGAGGGTCTGCTAGATAGACGCTTGTTCATATTTAATAGGCTAAAGAAGTAGGTTCGTCTAGCCTTCAAATACGTGGGTGTCTATAAATTGCTATACAGAACTATGGGTGTCCAAATTCAAAGAACAGGTACAATTATTAAAGAATTATTGAAACCAGCGAGTTTCCTGAGGCTCGCAAGCCAGCCTACAAACTACTTATTGATTTTTGTGAGGATATTGGAACGCTTAAATCCAGTGCTCAAATAACTGAACACTATCTAGCTGAAGAATTATTGGGAAAGCAAATTGTGGTTATAGTTAACTTTCCGCCCAAACAAATAGGCCCATTTATGTCAGAATGCTTGGTGACAGGTTTCTATCGTGAAGATGGTGTGGTGTTAGTCAGCCCCGACAAACCTGTGCCTAATGGCGCAAAACTGGGCTGACTATTTAACCCGTGGCTACATCGCTCTGCGTCCTTTCTCAAAACGAGCAATCAAGACGAGCTATCAACACTAGCCTCATAAAGCAGGCTTAAGCATCCGCCTTAGCCAAATGCGCAACTTCATTGCGCCATGCTTTTTCATAGGCCGAGCGAGACAACACCCGTTCAGCATATGACTTTACATTGCCGAACTTTAGGTCTAGCTCACTGCCTTTTGCCCATGACAACACTTGGGCTGTCACGATGTCGGCCATTGTGAACAAACTGCCGCACACATACTCTTTGTCATTAAGAAGTAGCGAGAACGCTGTTAACGCTCGATCAAATTCCCACGCTGCTGTGTTTTGCATCTGGGGAATACGATGCTGCTCAGGTAAAGCAAAGGTATGCTTTGCTTTACTCCATAAGGGCTGCTCTAGTTCGCTAACGGCAAATATCATCATTTGCTCATACAACCCACGTTCAAATGTACCTGATGCAGGAATAAACTCTTCCATTGCATGCTTTTCTGCTAAGAAGGTCACTATGGCACCTGACTCAGAAAGGGCACCTTGTTCAGTGACTAATACAGGAATTTTAGTGGCCGGATTAAGTGTTTTAAATGCTGAGTTTAAGTGTTCACCGGCTTTTAAATTCACCACCTTGTACTCGTAAGGTAAGCCAATTTCTTCTAAAGCCCATGCCACCCTTACCGACCGCGTTTTCGGGTATCCATAAAGTGTATACATTGCGTGCTCCGCGTTTAAAATACTTCAATTTAACAGCATAAAGCCATATTGAAGCCAAAACGCGGTGCAAACAGCTTATGCGTCTTGGCGTCGTAAAAAGACTAATTCAGTGGCTGTACTTTGTGACTCGCTATAAACATAACCTTCACTGTCGAAAGCTTGTAACCCTTCAACATCACTTACTTCGTTTTCAATAATATATCTTGCCATTAATCCACGAGCTTTTTTGGCAAAAAAGCTGATAATTTTATATTGATCGTTTTTATAGTCTTTAAAGACAGGTGTAATCACCATACCTTCAAGTTCTTTTTTCTTAACGGCCTTAAAGTATTCATTAGAAGCAAGGTTCACCAAAACGTTATCACCCTGCGCATGCATGGCGTCGTTTAAAACCTGAGTAATACGACTCCCCCAAAACGCATACAAGTCTTTACCTTCCGGGTTAGCAAGCTTGGTACCCATTTCTAAACGGTATGCTTGCATTAAATCTAATGGGCGTAACAAACCGTAAAGGCCTGACAAAATTCGCAAGTGGTCTTGGGCATAGCTAACGGCTTTATTGCTTAGTGTATTAGCGTCTAGCCCTGTGTATACATCACCATTGAATGCGTACATGGCTTGTCGCGCATTATCAGCAGTGAAAGGGGTAGAGAATTCAGCAAATCGATTAGCATTAAGTGTGGCTAACTTGTCACTAATTTTCATTAACGAAGAAAGGTCGGCTGGCGAAAGGGTACGGCACACTTCCATCAAACGCTCTGTGTCTTGAAGCATGGTAGGCTGCGTGAAATCATCCACCTCAATGGGGGTTTCAAAATCTAGGTTTTTCGCTGGGGATACTACAACTAACATCTTCGACTCCTTATCTTTTTCAGGCTTTATTATACCACTGTGAAAAAGTTGAGGTTGAATTTAGCATTAAAAACCCATAAATCAACGTAACAGAGAAATCCGATTAGCCAGTATTTCCCGTGTCTGCGCTATAAATTGTCACACGGGTTTGGTATAACTATACCCAAATACGCAAACGTTTGAACCTATCAAACAATTACGCCCTACATACGCAAAAGCGAACCGCTTTACACGACTTGCCTTTCCGGCAATTCGTCCGAGTTTTTTAATTTAAGATTAGAGAGAATTATGAGCAACCAGCTAGCTTCGTTACGTGAGATCACCACGGTCGTTGCCGACACCGGCGATATCGACGCAATTAAAAAATACCAGCCAGTAGACGCAACAACAAACCCATCTTTGTTGTTAAAAGCCGCCAGCTTGCCTCAGTATGCCAGCCTAATCGACGACTCAGTAGCGTGGGCTAAACTACAATCATCTGATAGCGATCAACAGCTTATCGATGCATCCGACAAACTTGCTGTGGCTATTGGTAAAGAGATTTCAGACTCTATCCCAGGTCGTATTTCTACGGAAGTAGATGCCCGTTTGTCTTTCGACAAAAATGCCACCGTAGAAAAAGCCGAGCGTCTTGTTCAACTTTATCAAGATGCTGGTATCGATAAATCACGTATTCTAATTAAAATGGCATCAACGTGGGAAGGCATTCAGGCTGCCGAAATACTTGAGAAAAAAGGTATTCAGTGCAACCTAACCTTATTATTTAGCTTTGCCCAAGCGCGCGCTTGTGCTGAAGCTGGCGCATATCTTATTTCACCGTTTGTAGGCCGTATTCTAGATTGGTACAAAAAATCGACTGGTAAAACTGAATATGCTGCTGATGAAGATCCAGGTGTGGTGTCGGTTACCAGTATTTACAACTACTACAAAGAACACGGTTACAACACGGTAGTCATGGGCGCAAGCTTCCGCAACATTGGTGAAATCCAATCATTAGCGGGCTGCGATCGCCTAACTATAAGCCCTGCTTTATTAGAAGAGCTTGCCAATGAACCGGGCGAACTTACTGTTAAGCTTAAAGATAATGGCGCGACTAAAACCCCTGGCGATCGTTTGACCGAGTCTGAATTCCGCTGGGAAATGAACCAAGATGCCATGGCAACTGAAAAGCTTTCTGAAGGTATCCGCAACTTCGCAGCAGACCAAGACAAGCTCGAAGTGATGCTTCGTGAAAAGTTAAGTGCATAAACCACAGGGAATTAGTAAATGAGTACACTAACATCATTGCCACAATGGCAAGCACTTAATCAAATTGCAGCTTCAATGAAAGATGCACACATGCGTGATTGGTTTAAGGCTGATCCTAAGCGTGCTGAAAAAATGCAGTTAGAAGCGTGCGGCATTTTTCTTGATTACTCTAAGAACCGCGTAAACGAACACGCGTTAGGTGCACTTTTCGATTTAGCCCGTGCATGTAAGTTAGATGACGCCCGCGACGCCATGTTTAACGGTGAGCAAATCAACAGCACTGAAGGTCGTGCGGTTCTTCATACCGCGTTACGTAACTTCTCTGATTCACCTGTAATGGTTGATGGCGAAGACGTCATGCCCGAAGTACGTGCCACCCTTGATAAAATTCGCGACTTCACTGCATTAGTTCACAGTGGCGAACATAAAGGCTACACAGGCAAATCTGTGAAGCATATTGTTGCGATTGGTATTGGCGGTTCTTTCCTTGGCCCTAAAATTATGACCGAAGCCCTAAAACCTCATACGGTTGAGACGGTTAAGGTTCATTTTGTGGCTAACGTTGACGGCTGCCATATTCATGATGTGTTAACTAAACTCGATCATGAAGAAACCCTTGTCGTGATGTCTTCTAAGTCATTCACTACGCAAGAAACATTGCAAAACACACTTTCTGCCAAGGCTTGGTTTTTAAAATCTGGCGGCACGCAAGAAGATATCGCGAAGCACTTTGTTGCCGTGTCTTCAAATGTAAAAGCGGCCACTGAGTTCGGAATAGCAGAAGATAATATTTTCCCTATGTGGGATTGGGTTGGTGGCCGTTATTCTTTGTGGTCAGCAATTGGGTTACCTATTTCTTTAGCGTTAGGTTTTGAAAACTTTAAAGGTTTACTTGAAGGCGCGTTCGACATGGACACGCACTTTAAAACAGCCCCGTTAGAACAAAACCTACCTGTATTACTTGGACTATTAGGCGTGTGGTATCGTAATTTCTTCGATGCACAGTCTCAAGTACTTCTTCCTTATTACCACTACCTTCGCGGCTTACCTGCTTATGTACAGCAGCTTGATATGGAAAGTAATGGTAAACAAGTCACTCAAGGCGGCGAAGCCGTAGATTACGCCACAGGGCCTATTATTTGGGGTAGTGAAGGTACTAACGGCCAGCACAGCTTCCATCAGCTTATTCACCAAGGCTCTGGGGTTATTCCAGCTGACTTTATGTTGCCGTTGAATGTACCTAACCAAGATGACACACATCATTCGATGTTAGCATCTAACTGCTTTGGCCAAGCGCAAGCGCTTATGCAAGGCAAAACCTTTGATGAGTGTTATGCCGACCTAGAAGGCAAAGGCTTAGACGAAGCGGAACGTACTCGTTTGGCGGCCCACAAGACGATGCCGGGTAACAAGCCTAGTAACACCTTAATGTTTGATAGCCTTACGCCTAAGACACTTGGCGCACTAGTTGCAATGTATGAGCATAAGGTATTCGTTCAGGGTGTTATCTGGAACCTTAACTCATTCGACCAATGGGGCGTAGAGTTAGGAAAAGTACTGGGCAACCAAGTACTAGCAGGCATTCAGGGAAATGCAGAAGAAGAAAGTTTTGACGCATCTACCCAACAATTGATTGCCCGTTTCAGAGCAGCGAATGCACCAAAATAAGGAAGTCCGAGTGATGTAATCACTCAAATTTGGTGCAAATAATAACTGAACGGCCGGCTTACCCCCGGCCGTTTTTATTGGCAGAAAATAAGAACGTACAAGCTAACTTGCTGCTAAGTATGTAACCTGCTAACTGTTTTGCTAAACACACTGACGATATCTACCTGTGTCATCATACTGTCACAATTTGTTAATAAAAAGTAAATTTACTTGTTTTATTTTAATTGTGGCTGTGATACAAAATTATACAGAGGGAATAAATACCAAACTCTGTATTGTTGTAGTGGTAATAAAAAGGAGAATCCCAGTGGACAAATCAGACTTATTTGCCATGTTAGATATTGAAGCAAGCCCAGCGAAAACAAAAAGTAAAAAACGCAAGTGGAGAGAGATTGAAGCGCTTCAAGATCGCTTCAAACTGGAAAAGGAGCTCTCTGAACTCGATTGTGGTTTCGAATACGAGTTAGAAACACTGGAAAGATAATATAAAGGCCGCCTGTTAATAACAGGCGGCCTTTTTACTTTCTGGCTTCTTACTTTCAAAGCGGCATTCAAAGTTGCGAAAGAACGACGCCTAACGTTTGCCTTTTGTTAACCGCGATCCTTTCAATAGGCTACAACTGCCAGAAACTATACCTGCCAAAGAATGGGTGAAAGTCCTTTGCTTGCTAGGTAGGCATTGGTGTCGCTAAAGTGGTGACAGCCAAAGAAGCCTCGGTAGGCTGATAACGGTGACGGATGTGGCGCATGTAGCACACAGTGCTTAGTGCGTTTGATATGCTTGCCTTTCTTTTGTGCATGACTGCCCCACAATAAAAACACCACGTTTTCTGCGTGCGTGTTAATTGCCTCTATTAGCGCATCAGTATAAGTTTCCCATCCCCACTTGGCATGACTATTCGCCTTGCCCTGCTCTACCGTTAACACGGTATTAAGCAGCAGTACACCTTGTTCGGCCCAAGAGGTAAGCGTGCCGTGGTTCGGAATGGAAAAGTCGGTAATATCATTGGCTAATTCTTTATAAATATTAACCAGCGAGGGAGGTGTTTTAATGTTTGGCAATACCGAGAAGCATAAGCCATGAGCTTGATGTGGGCCGTGATAAGGATCTTGCCCCAATATCACCACCTTTACTTTTTCTAGCGGTGTCATCGTCAGGGCGTTAAATACATCTTCTGAAGGCGGGTAAATGACTTTACCCGCTTCACGTTCAGATTCTACTTTTTGCATTAGGGCTTTGAAGTAAGGCTTATCTTCTTCACTGCCCAATGCTTGTGCCCATGTGGTCACGCTTTTAGTAAATCCAACATGTGCTGTTTAAGCGCATCGTAAGATGCAGGCAAATCAACAGCAAGGCTGTCTTCACCGGCTACATCAGCTAACGGCTTAGGCAAGCTAATAGGCGTGCCCAGCACGTTTTCTACCGTTTCGCGGAATTTCGCAGGATGCGCAGTACCTAAGAATAGGCCAATTTCGCCGTCTTCTAAATCGTGGCTAACTGCACGGTAAGCAATAGCGGCGTGAGGCTCACTGGTATAGCCTAATTGCGCTAATTGGCGCATAGCTAGCTGAGTGTACTCTTCATCTACCATTTCGCCTTTTAAGCAGCCTTTATCAACATAGCCCTGCTCGATTAAGGCTTCAATGCGCGGCCAGTTGTTAGGTTGGCTAACATCCATCGCGTTCGACATAGTAGCGACAGTCTTCTTCGGCGCCCACTCGCCAGTTTTTAAATAGCGTGGCACAGTATCATTAGCGTTAGTGGCAGCGATAAAGCGTTTAATTGGCAAGCCCATTGATTTTGCAATCATACCGGCGGTTAAGTTACCAAAGTTTCCACTTGGTACAGAGATAACTAGTTGATCACGCTTATCTTTAGGTAATTGGCTTACCGCTTCAAAGTAATAACATACTTGGGCTAGCAAGCGACTGATATTAATCGAGTTAGCCGAGTTAAGGTGTAAACCTTCACGGATGTCTGGGTCGTCGAATGATGCTTTTACTAAGGACTGACATTCATCAAAATCAGATTCAACAGCTACTGTATGGATATTGCCACCAAGAGTGGTGAACAGCTTTTCTTGCAGGGCGCTAATTTTGCCTTTAGGGAAAAGAATGACCACATTGATATTTTCAATACCGTGAAACGCATGCGCTACCGCAGCACCTGTATCACCAGAAGTGGCGGTAAGAATAGTGACTGGTTTACCTTCACTAATTCTTGATAAGGTTTGCGCCATGAAGCGACCACCAAAATCTTTAAACGCCAATGTCGGTCCGTGGAAAAGCTCCAAGGTATAAATATTGTCGCTTACCTGCTCTACCGGCGCGCCAAAAGCAAATGCGGTATTCACAATATCTTCTAGTTCGCCATTGTTAAGCTCATCACCAATAATGGCACGCAGTACTGCTATGCTGCGCTCCGCGAACGGCATTTCAAGCAGTTCGTCAATGTTGTCTAGTTTCGGGATATGAGTAGGGAAATACAAACCTTGTTGTTTACCCAACCCTCTTTTAACTGCTTCAGAGAATGAGGCAGTGTCCTGTGCGTCTTTTAAATTAACCAATTCCACGTTTTAATACCTTTTATCGTTGTGCCGTAACATCTAGCTGCTGTATCACTTCATTAAGCGATAGGGCCAACCGTGGTTCCCTGCTCAGGGATTTGGCACACATGGCTAAAGCCATCTTCATTTTGAATATAGTGTTCGTCTAAATAGGCAACGATACGCTGCGCTTTTTCTTTACTGTCACATACGGCGAATACGGTTGGGCCGGAACCCGAAATACCAAAGGCTAACGCGCCTTCTTGTTCGCTGAAGGCTCTTGCTTCATCGAAACCCGGCAGTAACTGTTTACGATACGGTTCTGCAATTACATCTTTCATTACCGAGGCAGCAAGATCATTTTCACCTGCATGCAAGGCGTGTACAAACACCCCTAACTGGCGACCAAAAGTGAGCGCCGTGGCCATATCAACCTGCTTGGGTAATATGTCACGGGCGGCCGCCGTAGATACGCTAATGCCAGAATAACAAATAGCATAATACCAGTCTTTCACTAAAGGCAGCGATAAGGTTACAGGAGATGTTGCCCCAGTCATCAATGTCATGCCGCCAACATAACATGGCGCCACGTTGTCGTAGTGAATGCTACCGCTGATTTGCCCTTCTAGTTCACCCATCATGGTCAATAAAGTGTCTTCATCGAAGGGATAATCATAAAAAGCGTTTAATGCGACAAAAGCGGCAACAATAGAACTTGCGCTCGACCCCAAACCGCTGCCTATTGGCAAGTTTTTCGATAAAATCATCGCCACTGGTGAAGTCGCTTTCCCGACTTTCTCCATTTGCGCACAAAAGTAGTGATAGCATTGAGTCACAATATTGCTGTCTGCGTCGCTAGGCAATTTGTGTGCGAAAGGGCCAACCGTGGTTAACGAAAAGGTATCTGCACTTTCAATATCGACTTCGTCGCCCAAGCGCGAACCATCGACAGGGGCAAGTGCGGCGCCTAATACATCAAACCCTAAACTTACATTGCCAATAGATGCTGGCGCATATGCTCGTAATGCTTTCATAATACTTTTCTTTAATTACTCTTTAAACTTCAGTGGCTCTTTAACGTTAAAAAAGCCAATTAGTGTGCCATTTGCTTCCAAGGCATAGTACGTAATATATCAGCAAATACCCCCGCAGCCGTTACTGTACCACCTGCCCCATAGCCTCGAATAACATAAGGAATAGGCTGGTAATAATCACTGTTAATGGCCAACGCGTTCTCGCCGTCTTTCACTTGCGATAATGGGTTAGACGCAGGCACTGCTTGAATCGTTACCTTACACTTGTCGCCTTCAATGCTACCTATATAACGAAGTACTTTTCCTTCGGCTTTTGCAGCATCTACACGCTTAGCAAATTCAGCATCAAGTTCAGGCAACTGTGTCATGAATTCTTCAATGGAACAGTCTTCAGCAAAACCAGCAGGTAATACCGATTCTATTTCAATATCAGAAAGCTCAAGCTTTAAGTCTGCTTCACGGGCCATAATAAGAAGCTTACGGGCAACGTCCATTCCGCTTAAGTCATCACGAGGATCTGGCTCGGTATAGCCATTATCTTTCGCTGTACTTGTCGCTTGAGATAGCGACATTCCTTCTTCCAACTTGCCAAATACGTAAGACAAACTGCCTGATAATATGCCTTCAAAACGGTGTAATACATCACCTGCACTGAATAGTTTTTGAAGGTTGTCGATTACCGGTAATCCTGCGCCTACCGTAGTTTCGTATAGATACTGACGATTCGTAGATAATGCTGTTTTCTTCAACTTACGGTAGTAGTCTAGTGAACTGGTATTGGCTTTCTTATTCGGTGTCACTACGTGAAAGCCATTTTCCATCATGTCTACATATTGCTGAGCAATAGCATCGTGGCTAGTGCAATCCACAATGACCGGGTTTACCAAGCTGTTCTCGTCCACAAACTGTTGTAAACGTTCAACGGAAAGCCCTTCACTGGCCGCATCTAATGCTGGCTTCCAGTCTTGGCTTAAATCTATGCCTTGACTGTTAAGTAACAACTTACGGCTATTCGCAATACCGTATACCCGCAGCTGTACATTACGATTAAGTAAAGCTGGCTGTTGTTTTGCTATTTGGCTTAAAAGCTCAGTACCCACGTTACCGCACCCTACCAAAAACACATCAATGGTATGGCGGTCTGAGAAAAAATTCTGGTGAATAACCTTAACCGCTTTTTTCGCCCGCTTGTTTTCGATAACTGTTGAAATAGAACGCTCTGATGAGCCTTGTGCTATCGCCACGTTATTAACGCGGGCTTGCGCCAACGAGTTAAAGAAGCGTGCCGCCAAGCCTTTCGCATGACGCATACCGTCACCCACTAAGGTAACAATCGCTAAGTCATGGCGCACTTCGATAGGGTCTAACAATTGGTTTTGCAACTCTAGCGCAAAGGCATCTTCTAACAAGCTTAACGCGCGATCAGCATCTTTACTTTGAATACAGAAGCTTATTGAGTATTCAGAAGAAGACTGAGTGATTAGGCTTATTGAAATATTCGCATTCGACATCACCTCAAAAACACGGCTTGCCATGCCAACCATGCCTTTAAGACCAGGGCCTGCCACGTTGAACATAGTGACATTATCAAGTTGAGAGATACCTTTAACCGAGGTCCACTTTTCGCTGGCTTCATTACTAATTAACGTACCAGGCGCCGCTGGGTTCAGCGTATTACGAATCAAACATGGAATATGATGCTGGGCAATGGGGCCGATAGTTTTCGGGTGAAGTACTTTTGCACCAAAGTACGAAAGCTCCATGGCTTCTTGATAAGTAAGCTTATCAAGCAATACCGCCCCTTCAACTTGATTCGGATCGGCATTGTAAACACCGTCTACGTCAGTCCAAATTTCACAACAACTCGCATCAATACAAGCTGCTAAGATAGCCGCTGAGTAGTCAGAACCATTGCGACCAAGCGTAACTTTTTCACCGGCTTCGTTAGCCGCAACAAACCCAGGCATGACCAGTAACTCACTACCATCGATAGGCACATCGGTAAAGCGCGCTTTACTTAACGAAACATCAGCAATGCTGTCTAGGTACTCACCTTCTGCAAGAATGTAAGTCACCGGGTCGATAATACGATTTTTCACGCCTTTAGCGCTTAAGATACCGCTAAATAACGTTACCGAGATGTACTCGCCAATACTTAAAATACCTGCGGCAATATTGTCAGGTGCAACACCTAATAGTTTAATACCATCGAGGTGTTGATTAAGTACACGCAGTTGCGCAAGAATGAAGTCGGTAACATCCGCGTGTGCGAAGCCGCTGAGCTCTTCGTTTAGTGCATCAGCAATACCGGTCACGGTAGACGTTAATTTTTCAAATAGAGGGTGGAAATCTTCGCCAGCGGCTGCCTGCTCACATAAAAGTGACAATGCATTCGTTACCCCTTTAGGGGCAGAAAGTACCACTGCAGCGCCATCGGTTTGGTGGGTGGCCGTGCTAATGTCGTTCACGCGCAAGTAGCGCGGTGCGTCGGCAAGTGATGAGCCCCCAAACTTTAAGACTTTCATGTGCTGCTCCTATATCGGTTACGCCAGGTTACTGCTTTAAATCGGTTACGATGACGTGAGTAAAAAAAAGCCCGCTCTCTGTGAGGGCGGGCTTTCGTTGTCTTATGCTTACTTGCACTAGCCAGCGACCGCCCGTTTTAAGGTGGTAATCATAATGCTGGTGGTGCCAATAAGAAGAATCGTTTTCATAGGGTCAATTTGCCGTATAGACGTCTATCTGTCAACCGCAGTTTTCACCATACTGTATTGCAAAAAGTGAAACACAAAGTATTTCACGTTTCGATTTAAGCGATAATCAATCAAGCAATGCTAGATTCGGGTAGTAAGAACTATTCATCATCAACTAATTTCGCAGATAAAAAATCAACTAACAAGCGTATTTTTGGCACTAAATGCCTGTTCGATGGAAACAATGCCCATACCGCTTCTCGCTTGTCTCGATATGATGATAGTACTTCTATTAACTTGCCTGCCGCTAACGACTCACGTACATAAAATCCTGGCAGCTGTACTAAACCCAGTCCGGCCAATGCAGCATGATGTAAGGCATTACCACTATTATACTTCACTCTTCCCTTCACACGCACGGTTTGCACTTGCCCTTCATGATTAAACCGCCAAAGGGGCTGAGATCCTACTAAGCACTGGTGTTCGCTGAGCATGTCGGTACGCTTCGGTGCAGGGAAGGCATTTAAATATTCAGGGCTGGCGCATACATATAGCTGTCGAGTAGCCAGCTTTTTGGCCACCAACGTAGAATCTTCTAAATTACCTATGCGTATGGCAAGGTCATAACCTTCATCAATAATATCCATGGTGTCGTTAGTAAAACGACACTCTACTTCTATACCTTCGTATTTTTTTAAAAACTGATTAATAAGCGGGGCGATAAAAGCTTCGCCAAAAGCGACCGGAACCGTGAGTTTAATCAGCCCTTGGGGTACTTTTTGAAGTTGGCTAATATTGAGCTCAGCCTCTTCTAACGCTTTTAGTGCTGGTTGGCATTGTTCAAAATAAATATGTCCTGCTTGAGTGAGTGACACACTTCGGGTGGTACGGTTGAATAACTTCACTCCCAAACGCTTTTCCACATTGGCGACTTTTCTACTTATTTGCGCGCCCGACGTATTTAATTTAGCAGCAGCCGCAGTAAAGCTGCCTGTACTCGCTACTGCACAAAATTCTACAATACCTTCCCATGTCATCGTTTATACCTTTACAGATTCTCGTTTTTTAGCATGGCGCTATGGGGATAAACACTCACTAGAAGACGCCAGTTAACTTACAATTAAACACCAACACATTATTACACTCAAGTAATAATGAATTACCAAATCTGTATTTATAAAGTCACGCCTCAGGTCTATAATCTATTTCATAACGTAAGAAATTAAAGGTAACGACATCGTGTTGTTTACTTACACTTATTTAGGAGCATGCCATGACATTAGCATTGAAAGATGGTCAGACACATATTAAGTCCAAAGCAGCCGTTGCATGGGCCGCTGGTGAACCGTTAAAGATGGAAGAGATTGATGTTGAATTTCCAAAAAAAGGCGAAGTACTAGTACGTATTGTTGCCAGCGGCGTGTGTCATACCGATGCATTTACGCTTTCAGGTGATGATCCAGAAGGTGTGTTTCCTTCAGTACTTGGCCACGAAGGTGGCGGTATTGTAGAAATGGTAGGTGAAGGGGTGACGTCTGTTGAAGTAGGCGACCATGTTATTCCTTTATACACAGCGGAATGCGGTGAATGTAAATTCTGTACGTCTGGCAAAACAAACTTATGCCAAGCGGTTCGTGAAACTCAAGGAAAAGGCTTAATGCCTGATGGCACCAGCCGCTTTTCGAAAGATGGTGAGCCAATTTACCATTACATGGGTTGCTCTACTTTTTCTGAATACACCGTATTGCCAGAAATTTCACTGGCTAAAGTGAACAAATCAGCGCCGCTTGAAGAAGTCTGCTTGTTAGGCTGTGGCGTTACCACGGGTATGGGCGCTGTGCTTAATACTGCTAAGGTAAAAGAAGGCGATACCGTTGCTATATTTGGCTTAGGCGGCATTGGGCTTTCAGCTATTATTGGTGCACGTATGGCGGGCGCTAGTCGTATTATTGGTATTGATATTAACGAAAGTAAATTCGACCTTGCTACGCAACTTGGTGCTACAGACCTTGTTAACCCTAAAAATTTCGACAAACCTATTCAGGAAGTGATAGTTGAAATGACCGACGGCGGCGTAGATTACTCTTTTGAGTGTATCGGTAACGTGAATGTGATGCGTTCAGCACTCGAGTGCTGCCACAAAGGTTGGGGCGAATCAGTTATTATTGGTGTAGCGGGTGCTGGCCAGGAAATATCTACTCGTCCATTCCAGTTAGTAACTGGCAGAGTATGGCGTGGTTCTGCTTTTGGCGGTGTGAAAGGTCGCTCTGAACTACCGGGTATTGTTGAACGCTACCTAGAGGGTGAATTTGGCTTACAAGAATTCATTACACACACAATGGGGCTTGATGGCATCAATGATGCGTTCGATTTAATGCATAAAGGCGAAAGTATTCGTTCTGTTGTGCACATGGATAAATAGCGCTTAGCTTCTAACAAACTGTGTTTAAGTGTTAAAAGGCCCGCATTAGCTAATGCAGGCCTTTTTATGTTTATAACCACCCTAACTCTAGCGCTTTTAGCACGGCTCGTGTTCTATCTCTCACGCCCATTTTCGCCATAATGGCAGACACTTGATTCTTAACCGTACCGGTTGATTTAAACATAGCTTCAGATATTTCTTTATTACTGTAGCCAGCGGCCACTAAACGTAAGATCTCAATTTCCTTTGGGCTCAAGGTTTCTGGTTGTTCAAATGACTCGAAACTAACCTCTAACCCGTGCAACCCTTTTAGTACTTTTTCGGTAACACTGGGCTGAATAAGGGTTTCCCCATTAACGACGGATTTAATTGCGTCAATTAAGGTTTCAAGTGAGACATCTTTAAGCAAATACCCTTTCGCCCCCGACTGCATCGCTTGAGTAACCAGTTCATGATCGTCAAATGTGGTTAACATAATAACGGGGGTATCAATGTTATGTTTTCGCATTGCACGCAAAGCATCAATACCCGTCATCTCGGGCATTCGGATATCCATCAATACAATATCTGCACTATTAGCATTAAGTGCATCAATAACATAAGCACCGTCATCACACTCGGCCACGACTTCTACACTATCATCCAATGCCAACAAGGAGCGTATCCCTTGTCGCACTAACATTTGATCTTCAACTAATACAACACGAATACTCATACTGGCTCCGGCAACAACACATGCGTAAAAAACCCATGTTTATTAAAACTAAATTTCACCGAACCACCTGACTCTTCAATTCGCTCCGACATCCCCGTCAACCCATTACCTAACTGAATTGTTTTTGCCGTAGGCACTTGCTCATCTTGCAGCGTTAATGAATACCCTTTTTCGCTTTTATCTAAGGTGACTTGTAATTGCGCAGACTGCGTATGCTTAATGGTATTGGTTAAGCTTTCTTGTACGCAGCGAAGTAAGATATCTGCTGTCGTGACATCTTCAATGCTGACATTATCGGCAATAGATAATTGAAGGCTTGGACGCGGTAAGTCTTTAAATAATGCCCTTACCGCTTGCTGCCAATCTAATGGGGCGTTTTCGCGAATATCAGAAACCGCTTCTCGCACATCTGATAGAAGCAACTTTGCTAAGCTGTGACACTGGTCTACGTGGGTCTTTACTTCATCTTCCCCAGCACCTTTGGCTTTATGTGAAGCCACCTGCAAGTGGATGGTAAGCGCGGTTAAGTGGTGCCCTAATACATCGTGTATATTTCTGGCAATGCGCAGCCTTTCGTCTTGTCGACCGGCTTGGTGAATGAGTTGCTGGGCACTGGTTAACTGTCGATTTAGTGCTTCAGATTTCTCTCTGGCGGACTTTTCTTTAATAGCTACATTCGACATCATCATGGCAAATAAATTAAATGTCCAAAACAGTGCGGCCGTTAGCCATGCGTAGGGATCTTGCCAATAGAAGGTGTGAATCACCCCTAAAGGTAAAGCCGCTAATACTGAAACAGCCAAACATTTTCTCCACCCTAAGTAATAAGGTAGCAATGCCGACCATACCACTAAGTATATAGCGAGATAACTGTAAGGCAGTAAAAGCAAACTCCCTACTGCCAATAAGTACATTACAATTAATAGCGGAATACGCCAAGAAGGAAGCGACGTGTCCCGCCTAGTTACCACACTAAAGCACAGCGCTAGCCCAACTGCTGCGGCAACAATCAACCACGGTCTGTGGGATGAGACACCATATTGACTAAATGCGTAGTAAAGCGCAGAGCTACTCACAAACAGCCATGTTACTAAGGCGCTTGCTCGCTCTATATTCATAAAACTGAGTATTTTCATAAACCTATTATTAACTTAAGCTACGAAAAATACATAGGCCAAAAGTCACTTTTTATCTTGTGACCTTCGGCACTAATACTAAACAGAAGATATCGGCAAACTGGCTACATCAAATATTTAAGGTGTAAGTCATGCAAAACATTCACAGCGCTATCGTTCTATTTCACATTATTTGTGGTGCAATTTCACTGCTACTTTTTTGGGGGCCATGTTTTACCAAAAAAGGCGGAAAACAACATAAAAAGGTAGGTAATGTTTACCTAGCCACAATGACGCTGACATCAGTCAGTGGTGTAGTTAGCTCATCATTAGTACTGCTTGCTCCCCTTCTCATCTTTCCGACGATGCCGGCGCATTTTGAATCTGTGGAGTACTTTCTTGCTTACCTTCAAGGCCAGTATATTTTCTTGCTCATGCTAAGCCTGCTGGTTTGGAATAATGTCAGGCACGCTAAAAGAGTCTTAGAGGTAAAAGTTAACCGAGGCGAGCTTCGGAAGGTTAAATATTTATGGTTACCTACTGCACTATTTGTTGTAGCCAGTATCGCGTTGTATCAGGGCATAAAATACAACATTACGCTGACTCAAATTTTTGCGCCTATCGCACTATTTAACAGCGTTGGCATTGTGCGATATGCATTCAAAAAAGACATTGCTAAAGGAGCATGGGTGATTCAACACATCGGGCATATTATTGGCTCAGGCATTGGAGCCTACACAGCATTTTTCGCTTTCGGTGGCCGCAACCTATTTCAAAGCCTACCCTTGCTTCAGATAGGAAGTTGGGTATTGCCAAGTTTGATCGGTGTCCCTTTTACTATATGGCTAAGCAGAAAGTATTTGAATATGTTTAACCCAAATCTAAAAGCCGCAAAGTAACCACGCAATTGTATTTATTTGTTATTTAGCGCAGTCTACACTTTATAAATAAGTGCTACTTGGTAATCATAATTGCTATGAAATATAAAATTGTAACTCTCTTTTCTTTGTCTATTGTTCTATCTACAACAGTGGTCGCTATGGGCCAAACAGTGGCAGTTGATACAACCACTGTCTCTACTACCAATTCAGCGCAAAGTGCAGCGCAAAATACAGCAACAGTAGCTGCGCCCCAGGCAGAGGTAACCCTAGAATCACTCACCAATTACCAAGTTAATAACGAACACATGGTGAGCTCAGGTTTGCCTTCTGCTGCGCATTTTCAATTATTGAAAGACGAGGGGATAAGTAGGGTTATAGATCTCATTCCCGGCGAGCGAGGGCAAGAACAGCTAATGGTTGAAGCACTATCGCTTAACTATCACAACATTCAAGTTGAATGGGAACACCCCACCCTTGCCAATTTCAAAGAGTATACGGGCTATATGGCTCAAGCAAATTCAGCCGATGATAAGGTGCTTACTCATTGTAAATTGAATTGGCGAGGTGCCGTATTTACCTATTTGTACCGCATTACCGCATTAGGTGAATCAGAGCTATCGGCTAAACAAGACTTACTGGCAATTTGGCAACCGAATCAAACCTGGTTTCAATTTATTAATACCGTGATAGATGACTTTAACCAAACCCACAATGCTCAACTCGTTACCTCTGTAACGCCTCAGATAGAGCCTCTTGAACAATAATTTCTAATTACATCTTGGTAGCGACATCACCAAGAGCATAGTAAGACTTCATTTAAGTTTGACATATACGAAAATTCATATACGATACCAACATATATGATTTAGCGTATTTGAGATAAATGATGACTGCAGCAACTTCTACTTCATGCGTTTCGCTTTCACCCCTTTCATTGTTTAAGTGTTTAGCGGAAGAAACTCGGCTAAAAACACTGCTTATGCTTTGTGTTAAAGACGAACTTTGTGTGTGTGATTTAACCGACGCGCTCAATCTTAGCCAACCCAAAATATCCCGTCATCTGGCCGATTTACGTAAATGCGGGCTAGTGGCTGACGACCGACGTGGTAAATGGGTTTATTACCGCCTCAACCCAGCGCTTCCTGCCTGGGCCAAAGAAGTGATTCATTTATCTGCCACAAACAACGCTGACTATATTAGCGATGCCCTAAACAACCTTAAATGTGACGCTGGCTGTTAAACACCCTTCTTACTTTTTTCAAATATGTGACGTAAACCATCAGGATTTTTGTAATGAAAATATTGTATATCTGCACGCACAACCGTTGCCGTAGCATCCTTTGTGAAGCCATTACTAATGCTTCAAGCAATTCATCTTTAGAAGCGCGCAGCGCGGGTAGCCAACCTGTGGGTGAAGTGCATCCGTTGTCAGTAAAGTACCTTGCCGAGCGTGGCTATAATACCGATGGGCTTAAAAGCCAATCTTGGGACGACTTTGAAGACTACCAGCCTGACATCGTCATTACCGTGTGCGACTCAGCAGCGGGTGAAGCATGCCCAGTGTATTTTGGTAATTCTCTGAAGTTGCACTGGGGTCTTGAAGATCCTTCGAAATTAGAAGGTAGTGAAGAAGACAAAGCCCAAGCGTTCTTCAACACCATCGATATTATTGAAAGCCGCGTTGCCGTATTAAGTGATATTGCATCTCGTAACCTTGCTATCGAAGACGTTAAAAAGGCACTTCAGGAAAAAGGAGCTCAGTAATGTCAGAAAAAACATCACCTTCTGATAACGTAGTGACTAGCGTCGCACCTACACCAACAGCTGACGATTTCGCAAAAACGTATTCTGAACACAAACCGCGCATATTGTTACTTTACGGATCGTTAAGAGAGCGCTCTTATAGCCGTTTAGTCATTGAAGAAAGTGCTCGCTTGCTTGAGTACTATGGTTGTGAAGCTAAAGTTTTTGACCCTAGAGGCTTGCCTCAGCCCGACACGGAAGATGACACGGAAGATGACACCCATCCAAAAGTAAAAGAGCTTCGCGAGCTCATGATGTGGTCTGAAGGGCAAATTTGGTGCTCGCCTGAACGTCACGGCAGTATGACAGGCATTATTAAAAGTATTATCGACTGGGTACCATTAAGCATTGGCGCGGTGCGTCCAACTCAAGGGAAAACCTTAGCCGTAATGCAAGTCAGTGGTGGCTCTCAATCATTCAACGCAGTGAATCAAATGCGTGTGCTTGGTCGCTGGATGCGCATGCTGACCATACCTAACCAGTCTTCGGTGGCAAAAGCCTTTTTAGAATTTGAAGACGATGGCCGTATGAAGCCTTCTTCTTACTACAACCGCATCGTGGATGTGGTTGAAGAACTGGTGAAATTTACACTGCTGACCCGCGACAACAAAGATCATCTTGTTAATCGCTATTCTGAGCGCGTTGAAAGCGCAGAGGAATTGAGCAAGCGGGTCAACCAAAAAACGATTTAAACAATACTGTGAACAACAGATTGTAAGTTTTAAAGACATTAACGTCATTAAGGACACTGTCTCATGGGATTTTTCGAACGATACTTATCCGTATGGGTAGGACTTTGTATTATTGCAGGTGTAGCCGTCGGCAGTCTTTTTCCAGACTTCTTTGCGCTAGTAGCTAGCCTTGAATATGCTCACGTAAATTTGGTAATTGCTGTACTAATTTGGCTCATGATTTACCCAATGATGATTCAAATTGATTTTTCATCCATAAAAGATGTGGGTAAAAAGCCCAAAGGGCTGGTACTTACCTTAGTCGTGAACTGGTTGATAAAGCCTTTCACAATGGCGCTACTTGGCTGGTTATTCTTCAAAGGCATTTTTGCCGATTGGGTAGACCCACAAACGGCCACTGAATATATCGCGGGTATGATTTTACTAGGTGTAGCACCGTGTACTGCCATGGTATTTGTATGGAGCCACTTAACAAAAGGCGATGCAAACTACACCTTAGTTCAAGTCTCTATTAACGACTTGATAATGATTATCTTATTTGCCCCTATCACGGCTATGTTACTGGGTGTTACCGATATCACAGTACCCTGGAATACCTTGATCCTATCTGTAGTGCTCTATGTGGTATTGCCGCTCATCGCTGGTGTTATCACACGTAAGAAGATGGAAAAAAAGGGCGAGCAAGCGGTAACGGCAATTATTGAACGCTTTAAGCCATTTTCGGTACTTGGGCTGTTAATTACCATTGTATTGCTGTTTGGCTTTCAAGCAGAAACAATTTTAGCCCAGCCTCAAGACATCGTGCTTATCGCGATACCGCTTCTTATTCAAACCTACGGTATATTTGCGATAGCGTATTTTGCAGCGAAAAAAATGAAGCTACCACACAATGTTGCAGCACCTGCCTGCATGATTGGTACGTCTAACTTTTTCGAATTAGCCGTTGCAGTAGCCATATCCTTATTTGGCTTACATAGTGGTGCTGCCCTAGCAACCGTTGTTGGTGTGCTGGTTGAAGTACCAGTTATGTTATCGCTGGTATGGTTCGCGAATAGAACTCGCCACTGGTTTGACTAACATGAGCATTCATTAGCGCGACAAAAGTTAACACAAAACTAAAAGCAAAAAGGAGCTCATATGAGCTCCTTTTTTGGTATTTATAAGTGCATGAACACCCAATATCATTACCCGTGAAGATGTTTATTTAACACGCCATGGTTTCTGGCAGAATAAATCCGTAGCGCTTCAAGGTAGTTTCTAATGGCAGTCGTTTTAGCGGCTTTTCAATAAATGCCAGCGCGCCTAGTTCCATCACGCGGTTTTGCATCACCGGCTGAATATCACCTGAAATGACCACTACAAACACTTCTATTTTTCGGCGCTTTATTTCTTCAAGCACGCCTACCCCGTCGAGTATCGGCATGGTTAAATCTAGCAGCACTAAATCAATGCGATGATGCCCCATTATCTCAAGCGCATCCACACCATTAGATGCTTCATAAATTTCACTTGCTAATCCATCGGGCAAGTTACGGCGCGCCATCTTTCTTGCTAGCGCCGAATCATCACAAATCAGAATGTTAAAGCTCATGGTCAACTCTTAGTCATCTACAAGTACGTATATCGCCACAAGGAACTCAAAGCAATGCGTCTATTGTCGAAAACATGGATGAAGAAAGTAGGGATAAGACTATATTAAACGAAAGTATAAAAAAACACTTTTAGGTCAATTTTCCAGTAGCTTATCGTAAATATTTGTTACTTTAGAAGGTATATGCAGCCAAATATAAATACAAAGCACATTGCACTGCATTGAATATCACTTATTGTTAAAGGCTAAATTATGCTGGATGTAACCCTTTCTAAAAAAGTTGCTTATCAAATTCTTTCTCATTTTGATAAGAGCTATCGCTGGTTTACGCGAATTACTAGAGGTGCCCAATCGCGGTTTGAGCAAGGCCAATGGAAAGAAATTCAGCTCGCTTCAAAAGAGCGTATTACCATCTATGAACAAAGCCTTTCAGATGCCGTTGCCGATGTTTACCATTTAACCGAAGTTCATAAAAAAAATGACGAGTTTTGGCAAGACCTCAAGAAGGTTTTCGCACGACAACTTGAAGGCCACCCGCAATTTGAGCTAGCCGAAACCTTTTATAATTCTGTGATTGGACGTTTATTCAAACACCGCAAAATCGACAACAGCATGATGTTTGTATTGCCAAGTCGCTGCTTTTTACCCGGCCAAGACCGAGATAAAGTCATTCACAGCTTCGATACCACCACCACGGTACGCGAGATGTACGTGTCTATTTTCAAAATCTATCGCTACGGCATCCCTTTTGAAGATTACGAACGTGACATGCAAAACCTTGAAGAAGCACTTAGAAAGCGATTAACCACACAGCAATTGGCCAGTGTTCATACTGTGGAACTGCTAAAACCCACGTTTTTTAGAGGAAAATCGGCGTATCTTATTGGCAGAATATGCATGCCAGAAGAAACCCTTCCTTTTGTTATCTCTATGCAACGCAGTGATGAACATACCCTGTTTGTAGACGCACTGCTCACAGACAGAAGTGATTTAAGCGTTATTTTCGGTTTTGCCAGAAGCTACTTTATGGCAGACACCCAAAACCCAGCAGAAGTGGCGGCGTTTCTGCAAGAACTATTACCTAACAAGAAGCACTTTGAGCTTTACATGGCGCTTGGTCATTACAAGCACGGGAAAACCGTGTTTTATCGTAATTTTCTCGATCATATGGATACTACGGACGATCACTTCGAGGCCGCGCCTGGCATTAGAGGATTGGTGATGATGGTGTTTCACCTGCCCTCTTACGGGGTAGTGTTTAAAATTATTAAAGATGAATTTGCCGAAAGTAAGAAGATCACCCGAGAGCATGTTAAAGACTGCTACCGGTTAGTAAAAATGTCCGACCGTGTGGGACGAATGGCAGACACCCATGAATACGTTAACTTTCGCTTTCCCTTGTCTCGTATCGACCCCCTTTTAATCGAAGAACTTAAAGAAACCTGCGCTTCTAGCCTCGAATTTACCGAAGACGAGCTGGTCATTAAGCATTTATACATAGAACGTAAGATGACTCCGCTCAATTTGTATCTTCAACAAGAAGAAGATGAAGGCAAAGTACGCAGCGCATTAAACGAGTTAGGACTTTGTATTAAACAAATAGCCATGGCGAATATCTTCCCTGGCGACATGCTGCATAAAAATTTCGGTATCACCCGACATGGCAGAGTTATCTTTTACGACTATGATGAAATATGTTTAATGAACGAACGTCATTTCAGGGCGCTACCCAAATCAGATGACCCTTATGCGATGGACATGTTGTCAGTTGGTCCTAGCGATGTCTTCCCCGAGCAGTTTGAACATTTTATTGTTGGAAAACGCAAACTTAAGGACATTTTGAAGTCGTTGCATGGCGACCTAATGACCCCAGAATACTGGCACGAAGTACAGATAAAATGTGCTCGTGGCGACATTCAACACTTTACGCCATATAACGCTAATGTCCGTTTTAATAGGGGTGCTAATGGCAACCCAAAGTGATCGCAACACGATAGATTGTATGTATAAACACTGATATTTAACTCCATTAATTAGAAGTACCAAAATCATGAATGTGCTACTTGTTGAAGATGATCCTAAGGTTGCCGCTCACATTGAAAAAGGATTTGTTGGTGAAGGGCACAGCTGCGTTGCGGCGCGTGATGGCGAAAGGGGCTTAGCTGAAGCTTTGTCCGATGACGTAGATGTTATTGTATTAGATGTAATGCTGCCCTTGTTAGACGGCTTTACTATCTTAGAACGTTTACGAAAGGATAACGTGCTTACCCCTGTGCTACTGCTTAGTGCGAAAAGCCAAGTAGAAGATAAAGTTCGGGGTTTACGTTCAGGCGCCAACGATTATTTAACCAAACCTTTTGCGTTTGAAGAACTACTCGCCCGTGTTGAAGGGTTAGCAGGACGAGAACGTGAAAGCGGTGATAAAACACTTATCAAAGTGGGCGATCTCACGCTTGACCTTGTTAACAGGAAGGTACAACGCGGTGATACCGAAATAGACTTACAATCAAAAGAGTTCCAGTTACTAGAGTGCTTATTGCGCCATCAAGGGAAGGTCGTAACACGCAGCATGCTGTTGGAGCAAGTTTGGAATTATCACTTCGACCCGCAAACCAATGTTATCGACGTGCATATCAGCCGTTTGCGTCAAAAAGTAGACAAAGCATTTAACGTTCCTCTTATTGAAACGGTAAGAGGCACGGGATATAGAATTGCGGATCCTGTTGTGTGTTAGCAATAGGCAACTTCACCCGAAGTTCTAGTTTTCGAGTTGGGGTATTACTTACCTCGTTAGCGCTTGTTGCTATCTTATTTATCGTTTACTTCTGGCGTCTTGCCAGTAGTGACGTATTTATTCGTGAGGCAAGCGCTGCGGTTGATGCTGAAACTTACGCGTTTACGCTATTGCATGAGCAAGTAGGTATTGATGCGGTTATTAGTAACATTCAAGCGAGAACCACACCAAGCCTTTCGTCAGATTCGAACCAAACCGACACCTCCCACGCCTTAACGCCATCTCGGTTAATTGTGGTACTTCGCAACAGCGAAAACCAGATAGTAGCAGGCAATTATCCAATGTGGCCTATTGCCATGGGTGAAAGTGTTGACGCTGGCACTCCTCTCACAAGCATTATTAAATTACCCGCACTGACTGGCGAAAAAGAGAGTTTCGAAAAAGAGAGTATCGCGCAAGACAGTACCCGCTATTCCTTTTCTGAATCAACCAACAGTATTCTTTTCGAGGAAGTAAACCTAGAAGGTTATTCTTTGTTTGTTGGCCGGAATATCGATGATTTATACAGTGCACAGTGGTTAGGGAAAACGTTTGGTTGGATAATTATTGCCTTGCTATGCGTATTGGGTGCCATAAGCTTTGCAGTCGCACTTTACGTGGTTAAGCGTATTAACCGCATGGCACAAACTGCCGATTCCATTATTCGCACTGGTAATTTAGAAGAACGCTTGGAAATAGACAGCAACTGGGATGACTTAAGTCGATTGGCTGTTGTGTTCAATCATATGCTCGATACCATTGAAAGTGCGGTGAACAATATAAAGTCGGTAAGCGACAGTATTGCCCATGACTTGCGTACACCGCTGGCACGCTTACGCAATAATTTAGAACATATTGGTGATGAGAAGCTACGCCACGAAACTACCTACGAAGCTGACAAACTGTTAAATATGTTCAATAGTCTTTTGCGTATTAGCAAACTAGAAACGGTTCACAAAAAAGAAGGGTTTTGTGAAACCGAGCTAAGTGAAATGATTATTGATGTAGAGGATTTATATCAACCATTGGCCGAAGACCGAGATATTAAGCTTATTAGTCAGCTGTCTAAAGTTCAGTTCTACGGCGATCCAAACTTACTGTTTCAAGCAGTAGCGAATGTGCTAGATAACGCCATAAAATACACGCCTGATGGCGGAACCGTTACGCTACAACTTACCGCCACGTCTTCCCATGTGATTATCAGCGTGAATGATAATGGGAAGGGAGTTGATGAACATGAACTTGATAGTTTAGAACGTCGTTTCTTCCAAGCTGATAAAAGCAGAACCTGTGAAGGGAACGGGTTGGGGTTATCACTTGTTTCGGCAATTATTAAACTGCACAAAGGTAAACTTTGGTTTGTGCACGACCCGCTTATGCAAGGTCACGGGTTGGGCGTAGTATTCACCTTCCCCCGTTAATGCTTCGATGGTGATGCTTTGATAAAGAGCTAAATCGACACTAGTTTTGTTTCTGCATAAAAATAGTCACCTCAGCCATTACCACGCCAAATTTTCTAATGTATGAGCGGTTCATCATGGCGCTATCGTCAAATGCCCAAAACCAATCATCGAAGGTAACTGCATAGGTTGTATCATCAACCGGTAAGTCCATATTGTAATGAAAGTTAAATGCGTTGCCGTATGAAGTGCCTGTTGCAGGGCCATCAATATCGCCCGCGTTGCCCACGTAGGTGCCATCGGCCTGTTTAACAATTTTCCACGTACGAGTTTTTGGCCCTTCACCTACCCCGTAGGTGAATGTTTCATCTAGCGTTAATGTACCGCCCTCGTTTTTACCTTCAATATCTACCACAAAGCGCTGAACCACTTCGCCAGAACGATTTTGTACTATGCCCCAAGCCCGAACGTTGCCAGCAAAAAATTCCTCAATATTAAACGTGGGTGAAACTTGTTTGTAAGTATTGCCATCTACCGATGTAGAACATCCGGCTATAAGAGTAAGGCAAGATAAAAGCCCGACTAACACCGTGCGCTGTATAAATTTCATAGTGACCTCAATTTAAGTTTATATGGCTGCCCACAATTGATAAAAAATGTACTAATTACTTTTGTAACAAGGCTTTACGTAATTTGGGTTCAGAGGTTTTTTCTGACAGCCAAATGTCGAAAAAAGACTGCGTAAAGTTCGTGTCTTCAATAGTGCCAGCCAGCTCACCATTGATATAAAACTCACTGGCTTGGTTTGAGGTAGCCACACCGGTAATTACGTCACCGTCTTCAACATCGGGGAAAAGCGACGCCATTTTGTCTCGCCATTCACTTAACATTGCTTCGTCGCTAATACCTTGCTTACGCATTTCATCTACTGAACGCTGTGCTATCTTTTTACCATCTAAACTTCTTTGATAATCGAGCTTTAATGCAAATGGAGCGTCAGACTGCCACAGCCCTTTAGGCGCATAGAGCGTAGCGTCGTAAACGTCCCAAAACATATACGTAAACATTGCATTACCCACAACCTGCGCCTCAGGCACTTGTTTGGTGACATAATCAGGCACACTTTGCGCCAGCACGTTTTTCGACAAAACCAAAAGCGATATTCCCAATGCGATGACGAGGTTAAAAGTGGTATAACGACGTTTAAACATATACATGTACCTTCTTTATCTATCTTCTACTTATGTCTTCTAAAAGCTAAGTCGCCGCACACACGCCCAAGATATGCCCCAGAAATTTTGAATCAGCAACTTGAAGCTTAAAATTACAAAAATGACCAAGAAACAACTAGGTCAAAGCGATACATTTTTTATTTTACGGTGCGCTCTAGTTATACTGTTGCAATTGCCACATTGATCATTTGAATAGCTTGTTTTGAATTTTGAAAGTTTTGCTGATGCCCTGTGTTTACCCTCGCCGCTAGAGCCCTTTACGCCAGACTGGGAAGGTGCTGAACATGTATCAATGTTTGTTAAGCGGGACGATAGAATACATCCCGTCATTTCAGGCAACAAATGGCGTAAATTAAAATACGCGTTTGCTCTTTTGCCGCACCACGAAATGGCTTTAAATTCGCAAGCGGGTTTACGCTTGAATTTGAACACCCAGCTACCTTCTTCAGTAGTCAGTTTTGGCGGTGGGTTTTCCAACCATCTGCACGCGTTAGGTTATTTGTGTAATCAGCTAAATGTGCCTTTTCACGCCATTATTCGCGGCGACTACACAAAACACCCCAGCCCAATGATTCAGGATTTAGTGGAATGGGGCGCTCAAGTTCGCTACGTGAATAAAATAACCTACCAGCAAAGGGATGATCCTACTTATTTAGCGAGCCTACGAACTCAGTTTCCCGATGCGTTGATCATTCCTGAAGGCGGCAGCCAAATGGCGGCGCTTAAAGGCGTGCGAGAAGTCGTAAACGAAATAGAGATCCCTTTCGACCATATTATTGCTCCTGTTGCCAGTGGCGCGACCTTGGCAGGATTAACTTCGGCGTTATCATCCCACCAACATGCTATTGGCATTGGCGTATTAAAAGGAGACGGATATTTAGAAGGGCTAGTAGAGCAGTTTCTTGAGCCGGGGCTTGCACTTAATGGTCGCACAAACAGCCAATTCAGTATTAATCATGATTTTCATTGTGGTGGATACGGGAAAATTCCCCCGTATTTAAAGACATTCTGTGAAAACTTCAATCGAACAATGCCGTTTGAAATTGAAGGGGTTTACTCTGGAAAGGTGTTTTGGGCACTTAAGCACTTGCTAGCCACTGTGGCTTCAACCAATGCATCGACCAATGTAGGTGAAAAAAGGACAATTGAAAAAGGACAGACACTTATCATCGTTCACACTGGCGGAATTCAGGGTGCCAGAAAAAATAAAACCCCTTGATCTTATAGACCCACACATTCGTTTAACCTAATATCAAGGCTGTGGAAGGTGTATATCTAAAAGCACAGCCTGGTTGTATCTAGCTTCGCGTTACTCATAGCTACCGCTCAAACGCAATAACTGTTAGGAGATGCACCATGATAAAAGGAACAAGTAGCTTACCACCCCCTTTAAACATACTGGTTTCTAGGGCGCTCAAGTTATGCGAACTGGTACTTTCTACCAGTTCCGTTTTCTATCCCTTCGCGGCTATTTATGAAAATGGCAAAGTCGGTTGTTTGTTTAGCGAAGAAACCCATTATCGTATCGACGAAAGTCAGCTTATAGAGTGTTTGCAGTGGCGAATCATCGACACTACCACAGACTCTGAAAGTTACAGTATTCTCGTTTACGCCGCGACGGTTGAAACGCAAAAACACACTCGTTTAGATGCTATCGCCATCAGCGCTGCGTGCCCCAATGACGAGGAAAAACTTTTACTCTATCCTTATTATCGTGTGGGCGACAAAATTGTGGTTTCCCCTCCCATCAATACAATGCCAGAATAGGCGTTATCGCGTATAAATTGCGCTTATTCGTTTTCCTTGTGATTACGATGACTATTTTTTGTCGAACCTATGCTGTCTTTGCTTGCCAATTTGGTATCGTCTGCTAGCATTCAGCCCAAAATTCATTAGCTTATTTAGGGATTAATTATTATGTCTCGCGTTTTAATTATTGGTGCTGGCGGCGTTGCCTCAGTAACCGTAAAAAAGTGTGCACGTTTACCTCAACACTTTGACGAAATTTTTCTTGCCAGCCGCACTGTGTCTAAGTGTGAAGCCTTGCAACATGAAGTGGGTGCAGACCGCGTTAAAGGCGTATTCGCTCTTGATGCTGATAACGCCAAAGAAGTAGAAGCGCTTATTAACGATGTTAAACCTGACCTAGTAATTAACCTTGCGCTACCGTATCAAGACTTGCCTATTATGGATGCTTGTTTAGCAACCAATACTGATTACCTTGATACCGCAAACTACGAACCAAAAGACGAAGCAAAATTCGAATACTCTTGGCAGTGGGCTTACCAGCAGAAATTTAAAGACGCTGGCATTATGGCGTTGTTAGGCAGTGGTTTCGATCCAGGTGTAACCAACGTGTACACCGCTTACGCTGCTAAGCACTATTTCGACGAAATTCACTATTTGGATATTGTTGATTGTAATGGTGGTGATCACGGTCAAGCATTTGCTACCAACTTCAACCCTGAAATCAATATTCGCGAAATTACTCAACGTGGTCGTTTCTGGGAAAATGGCGAGTGGAAAGAAACCGATCCACTCAGCGTGCGTGAAGATTTGGATTACCAAAATATTGGTGTGCGCGCGTCATACTTGATGTTCCATGAAGAATTGGAATCTTTGGTTAAGCACTTCCCTACTCTAAAACGTGCGCGTTTTTGGATGACATTTGGTGATGAATACCTAACACACCTTCGCGTATTAGAAGGCGTTGGCATGACCAGCATTGAACCGATTGAATTCCAAGGCCAAAAAGTGGTGCCTTTAGAGTTCTTAAAGGCAGTTCTGCCCAACCCAGGTTCGCTGGCTGAAGGTTATACCGGCATGACCTGCATTGGTACTTACATTACCGGTATAAAAGATGGCAAAGAAAAAACCATTTTCATCTACAACAACTGTGAACATGCCAAGTGTAACGATGAAGTTGGTGCACAAGCGGTGTCTTACACCACAGGTGTTCCGGCCATGATTGGTGCAGCGCTAATGCTAAATGGCACTTGGAAAGAAAACGGTGTTTGGAACATGGAACAATTCGATCCAGATCCATTCATGGATATGCTTAACGAGCATGGCCTTCCATGGCATGTACTTGAGTGTGATAGCAGCCCATTCACTAAGTAATAGAACACTGTAACTGGAGCAAATAAAGGTTGGCAGACTTAACGCAACGAACAGATATCCCTTCTCCTTGCTATGTGCTGGAAGAGGAAAAACTCATCCGAAACCTTGAGTTGATGAAGCGTGTACAAGACGAGTCAGGCGTTAGAATTATTCTGGCTTTAAAAGGGTTTTCAATGTGGTCGAGCTTCGACATCATTAAACCTTATTTACATGGCGCAACCGCAAGTTCGGTATGGGAAGCCAAATTAGCCGCTGAAATGGGTAAAGAAGTCCATGCCTATTCTCCTGCGTATAAAAAGGCGGATATAGAAGAGCTGGCTACGCTGGTGAATCACTTGTCGTTTAATAGTCTGTCACAATGGCAAACTCACAAAGATGCGCTTGCGGGCGTGTCTCTGGGTTTGCGTATTAATCCAGAGCATCAAGAAGCAGATACCCCGCTTTACGACCCCGCAGCGCCGGGGTCGCGATTGGGGCTTCGAGTAAGTGAGCTCGAAGGGGTAGGTTTATCGGGCATTGACGGTTTCCATTGTCATAACTTGTGTGAGTGTGACTCATTTGCTACCGAACGTACGCTTAAAGCAATAGAGGCACGCTTTGGCGATTACCTAGGTCAGTTAAAGTGGTTAAACTTAGGTGGCGGTCACTTGATGACTAGCGAAGGTTACGATGTTGACCACCTGATTAAAACCCTTAGCGATTTTAAACAGCGCTACCCGCATTTAGACGTTATCTTAGAGCCGGGCTCTGCCGTCGCGTGGCAAACAGGGCCGCTAATTGCTGAGGTCGTGGATGTAGTAAACAATGATGGTGATATTGCCATTTTAGATATTTCAGCCACGGCGCACATGCCTGATGTACTTGAAATGCCTTATCGGCCGACGATTTTAAATGCAGCGTTACCTGGCGAGAAAGCCTACGACTATCGCTTAGGTGGAAATTCCTGTTTAGCCGGTGATGTTATTGATACTTACTCGTTTGATGCGCCATTAAAAGCCGGCGATCGGGTTCAGTTTGAAGACATGATGCATTACACCATGGTGAAAACATCATTCTTCAACGGCGTTGAACACCCCGCCATTGGTATTTTGCGTAAAAACGGTGAGTTCGAAATTGTTCGCCAATTTTCTTACGAAGACTTTAAAGGCCGCTTGTCGTAAGCAGTAGATAGCGCCTTTTAACTAAAAAATAAATGCCCGCTGCGTTAACGCCAGCGGGCATTTCTATTTATGACGTTTGAATACAGCGTAGTGGATAAAAACCTATTTTATAAAATGCCTGTACCGTTAAGATTCTGGCTTTTATCAACCGTGCCTTCCGCGATAACCGTATCATCAAGATAAATAGCAAATGGCGTACCTTCAGGGCCAGTAAGATTATACCGAAACCCATGCATTTCATCGGCTAAGGCTAACTTCACCTGCGTATTAGGGTGAATTAAATCGTACTCGCCGGAATCGCCGGATTTACCAAAAATATCGACAACCCATTTACCCTCTGGCATCTCAATTTTCAAAACTTGCTGACTCATAACTATCCTCCAACCTTACACTTAACGTGATAAGCGATAGTGCAAAATGCGCTAAGCCTATTGTGTGTTAACTATATTGTTTAGATAGGTACCCTTAACCCATAGGTCTGAGATCAATCAGCGTCTTTCGCACCTTTTGCGTCTAGCCCAGCTTGGTACAAGGCATTCTTTTTCAAGTCATAATGCTCAGCCACCACTGCTGCGGCTTTCTTTAATGGCATGTGGTCACATAACGTGGTTAAAAGCGACATGGCTTCAGCCGATATTTCAGATAAATTCACTTGAGCTGGCGACACCATCACCACGAACTCACCTTTTTGGTGGGCTGCGTCTGCTTCTAAATAATCAATAACATCACCCGGCGTACCACTCACATAGGTTTCAAAGGTTTTGCTAAGCTCTTTGGCGACCACTATGTGTCTGTCTCCTAGCACACGGGCAATGTCTTTCACTGTGGCTAAAATACGGCGCGGTGCTTCATAAAATACGCTCGTGCAAGTACGCGCTTTTAGTTCGGCAAGTTGGTTGTCTTTAGCTTGTGTTTTTACCGGTAAAAAGCCTTCAAAAATAAATCGGTCTGTTGGCAGCCCAGAAGCACTTAACGCGGTAATAGCGGCACATGGGCCTGGCAATGCGATAACAGGAATACCTTCTTCTCGGCAGCGCCTAACAAATACAAAACCAGGATCGCTAATTAATGGCGTGCCCGCATCGCTGATTAACGCCACAGATTCGCCGTCTTTTAAGCGCTGTACCAGCATCGCGGTACGTTTATCTTCATTGTGATCATGCAGCGATAAGGTACGTGTAGAAATACTGAAGTGCTGTAACAACCGAGAGCTGTGTCGTGTATCTTCCGCAGCAATCCAGTTAACCTGTTTTAATACCTCGATAGCGCGGGCGCTAATATCATCAAGGTTGCCGATAGGTGTAGGAACGATATACAAGGTGGCGAAATTGGTCATATAAACAATAAAAATAACGAATAATAAAGAAAGTGTACCACGCCATTGGGCTAGTTTACGTCGGCAAACGTAGATTTTCATCGTGGTTAGGATAAACTTGCCGCTACTTGCCGTTAAACGAAGTGAAAGGAAACAGACTGTGGGTCACATTGGACATTTTACAAAGCGCATTACCTTTGCAATGGCGACAGCCACCAGCGTGCTATATTTAGCAGGCTGCGGGAGCACACCTGAACCCACCTCGGCACCTAAGATTATCAATACTGAGCCGGTAGAAGCGCCAGTAAAGCAACATATCACGCCAGAACACAAGCTGGTAGAAGCCAAAAAAGTATGGCTTCAAACTCGAGATAAAGTGAAGCGAGATACCTTACTACTAGATGCAGTAGGCCTTTATATCGCGCAAGACGATACTATTTTAGCGCAGCAAATCTTGTTTGAAATGAAACAAGATGGTGTAGCTACCTCATTGCAAGATAGCTACGCCATACATGTTGCGATGGCATATCAGAACGACCCTTCTTCATCACCGGCACAACTTACAGCAATGCTGGAAGATGTGAATACTAGCCCTGCCCTTGTTGCCAAACTGGCGGCGCTGGAAGCAGACCTTTATGCCAAGCAAGGTTTGTGGGCTAAAGCGGCCAATAGCGTTTTGTCTACCGAGCTAGAAGACGAACAAAAAGTTGCTAAGGTTTGGTCATTATTAAACCAAATACCTAGAGATGAACTTGCGCAAAGTGAAAACCAGTACCCTGAGCTGCAACCCTTCTTTGCCCTTCGTCAATTAACCATTGAAAGTGCGCGAAACCCGCAGCAATTGAATCGGTCAATTGCGCAATACCAACAGGTTTATGCAGGCCATATGTTGGCACAGCATTTACCCAAGGATGTTGCCTTAGCGCAGGCACTAACTGCCCCTCAAATTCGCGAACTCGTCGTGCTACTGCCGTTAAGCGGAAGATTGGCGGCTACTGGTGAAGCAGTGAAGGATGGCATTATGGCGGGCTATTACCAACAGCTTCAACGAAGCAGCAACCCAAATAGCTTGCCTGCCATTCGGTTTGTAGATACCACCAACGCCGATACACAAACCATGGTCGCCGCCATTGGCGACGCTAAATTTATAGTGGGTCCGCTACTAAAAGAAACCGTTGAGCAATTAATACCAGCGTTACCCCCTGGCGTAAACATGCTAGCGTTAAACCGCCCAGACGAAATGCCGACAATTTCAGAGAGCTCAGCCTCAGTAAACTCTGCGCCTTCAAACTCAAAGCCTTTAATCCCAGAAGCCGTTAACGCTGAATCTGAAATGCCTTCCAGCGCAGCACCGGCCGTTAATTATTTCGCCCTTGCGCCGGAAGATGAAGCCAATCAGCTTGCAGAGTTTATTTATAGCAAAGGCTTTAGAGCCCCAATTGTTATTGCAGCGCAAAGTAACTTGTACCAGCGTATGAACGATGCGTTTAAAAATCGTTGGAACACGCTGCACGAACAAGAAGCCCAAGCCCGCAAGGCTAACATCACTTCAGTAACGTTCAATGATAGTGAGTCACTAAGAGAAGGCATCACGCAGGCTTTAGATGTAGCCCAAAGTAATCAGCGTATTAACCAAATTGAATATATGACGAACGAAGAAGTTTACAACATGCCCCGCAGCAGGCGAGACATTGATGCCATTGTTGCATTCGCATCGCCGCAAGATACCGAACTTCTTAACCCCATAATAGAAGCGAGCTTAAACCCGTACGATGGAAAACAAGTGCCTGTTTATGCGACCTCTCGTTCAATGGACTACAACAGTGGCAAGAACCAGTGGCGTGATTTACAAAACGTACGCTTTATCGACATGCCATGGATGATGCCAGACCATAAATGGCAGCAACTTGCTCAGCAAACCAACCAAACTTGGCCCTATCGCAGTACGTTGCAAAATAGACTGTTCGCCTTCGGTGTAGACGCTTACGAATTACTCCCTCAGTTAGGGATGCTAACTACCTTGTCGTACATAACATTCGACGGGTTAACCGGCACACTTACGCTGAATGAAAACAGTGAAGTAGAACGAAACTTACCTCAAGCCGTTATTCGTAACGAGCGCGTGCAAATGCTAATGGAGTAAACTACATTGTCCGTATTGCAAGGGAATGCAGCAGAAAACAAGGCCGTTACCTATTTAGAGGAACAAGGGCTTACATTACGTTGTCGTAATTACCGAACCAAACGTGGTGAACTTGATATTGTTATGCAAGATGGTGACACCATTGTTTGTGTAGAAGTGAAGTTTCGCAAAAAGTCACAGTACGGTCAGGCCGCTGAATTTGTCACAATGAAGAAACTTCAACGAATTCAGGCTGCGTTTGCGTTCTATTTGTTAGATAATAACTTTAATCCCGCGTCTACCCCATTACGCATAGACGTTATCGCCATTGACGGAAGCGACCTTCAGTGGCTTAAAAATATTGGATAAAAAGCGCGTAGCGGTTAGGTGCGCTGATGATTAGGTGTAGGTAGTACTTAGGCTGTAGTAAACCCTCCGCCGCATAGATGCGGCGGCGGAGCTCCCATGGATGGGTTCACAGCGTGTTTACGGAAGCCTAAGTGCTGCCTGCGCCGAATTCTCAAGCCTACCTCCTACAGCCTGATGTGCACTCATTGTTGAGATTGCTTGATATCCTGAAATGCAGAGAAAAGAAGTATGATTGAACAAATTAAAGCGAACTTTACTGAAAGTATTCAAACCAAAATTGCTGCATCTGAAATTTTGCCTGAATCAATTGAAAAAGCAGCCATGATGATGGTTGAAGCGCTAATTCGCGGTAATAAGATTTTAAGCTGCGGTAACGGTGGTTCGGCAGGTGATGCTCAGCACTTTTCTTCTGAAATGCTTAACCGCTATGAACGCGATCGCCCTAGCCTTCCAGCCATTGCGTTAAGTACTGATACTTCTACTATTACTTCCATTGCTAACGACTATAGCTACGATGAAATTTTTGCTAAACAAGTTCGTGCGTTAGGTCAGTCTGGCGATATTTTGTTTGCTATATCAACCAGTGGTAACTCACGAAATGTCATTGCCGCCATGGAAGCAGCCTTGTCTCGTGATATGACCATTGTAGCCTTAACCGGTAAAGACGGTGGTGAAATGGCAGGCTTCTTAAGCGAGCACGATGTTGAAGTGCGTGTGCCTTCTAACCGCACTGCCCGCATTCAGGAAGTTCACTTGTTGGTGATTCACAATTTATGTGAATGCATTGATGACAGCTTATTCCCGGCCGACCTTGGAGACGAATAACGTTTACCCATTTATGAAACGAGTTAAAACGTTAACTATTACTCTTGTATCACTTCTTTTTGTAATGCAATTACAGGGCTGCGTGGTGGCGGTTGGCGCCGCGGGTGCGATGGCTGCGAAAGTGGCGAACGACAGACGCACCGTTGGTACTCAACTTGATGACCAAAACGCAGGTCGCGCTGTGGCTTATCAATGGTCAAAGAGTGAAGCGCTAAAAGAGCAAACCAATCTACAAGTCGATATGTATAACGGCATTGCTTTACTTACTGGCCAAGCTCCCACGCAAGCGTTAATTGATGAAGCGGTTAGACGGGCTCAGGAAGTCGATTACCTTAAGAAAATTCACAATCAAATTCGCATTGGTGAACCTATTGGGGCGGGTACTCAAGCAAATGACATCTGGCTTGCATCAAAAGTACGCACCAAGATAGTGGCCGATGAACGCGTGCCAGCCTTACAAGTTAGTGTGGTAGTGCAAGATTCTGAAGTGTTCTTAATGGGCCGATTAACCAATGCTGAAGCTAATGCAGCTGTAGATATTGCAAGGAACATAACGGGCGTAGCCCGCGTAGTGCGCGCATTTGAGATCATTTAGTCGCGATACCGCAACGGCCCTACTTGTTGCTGGGGCCTTGTTTATGGAAATTCTGGATGCCACGGTGATCACCACCGCGCTTCCCGTTATTGCCGCTGATTTTGGCGTGCCAGCAACTCAGCTTTCTATTGGCGTTTCTGCCTACCTTGTTGCCGTTACCTTTTTTATTCCGCTAAGTGGTTATGTGGCCGACAAATTCGGTGCCCGTAATGTCTTCATGGCCGCCATTATCATTTTTGTGGTGGCATCAATATTATGTGGAATTAGCACTAACCTAACTAGCTTTACCTTGTCTCGTATTATGCAGGGCATTGGCGGCGCGCTTATGGTGCCCGTAGGCCGTTTAGTGGTGCTGCGAGACTTACCCAAAGAAAAGCTAGTTAAAACCGTGGCTATTATCACGTGGCCGGCATTAAGTGCTCCTATTCTTGGCCCTGTATTAGGGGGGTGGATTGCCACCCACTTGAGCTGGCAATGGATATTCTTCATGAACGTGCCATTAGGCATATTCGCGCTTATTGCTTCCGCCTATTTGCTTGAGAACTTCACCGCTAATGTGGGTAAGTTTGATGTAGTAGGTTTTCTGCTAACCGGTATTGGCTTTGCCTCTTTTATGGCAGGTATAGAACTATTTGCTGGTCATAACACCTCTACTTTACTGGGCAGCGTGGTGACCGGGTTTGGACTGTTATTATTGATAGCTGCGGTGTTTCATATTCGCGGTGCTAAAAAACCTCTGTTTTCTTTTGAAGCCATGCAGTATCGCACCTTTCGATTGTCAATGTACGGCGGCTCGGTAGTACGTATAGCGTTAGGCAGTGCGCCATTTTTGGTGCCGCTTATGCTGCAACTGGGAATGGGTTACTCGCCGGTAGAAGCAGGTACATTATTACTATGGCTGTTTGTGGGTAATATTGCCATTAAACCCGCAACTACTTGGATAATGAACACTTTTGGTTTTAAGCGGGTGCTTATCGCAAATGGCATTATGATCTCACTGGGTTTTGTGGCGTTATCGCTAATTACTCAACAAACTTCATCGGTTGTGATTGCGGTTATTTTGTTTGTTAGCGGTGTGAATAGGTCAATGCATTTAACCTTATTAAACACCATCGCCTTTGCGGATGTGCCGAAAGATAAAATGCGCGATGCGAATACACTGGGTGCTATTTTGATGCAAATGAACCGTGGCATGGGGATAACCATTTCTGCGCTTATGCTTGCCATTGCTTCCCTGATGGTAGGAAATTCAAGCAGTGATCCGTCGCTTATCAACTTCAAAATTGCCATGGCGATGATGGCGGTAGTGGCGCTGCTTAGTATTACCGACAGCCTAATGCTATCGAAAACCGATGGCGACTCGGTTTTAAAAAAGCGGCTTAAAAAGCAGGTGAGTTGAGGTAGCACGGGCAAGTGCTACTGCTCAGAGGAAGCGAATGACTGTGCTTATTTAGGGTTTATCGCGGATTTAAACTGACACTTCAACAACCTAACTTAACTATATCTGACAGTCCGTTGTGTACGTAGGGCGGCCGTTGGCTTATTGAAACTTTCACAGTACCGTTGTTGCGTTCTGCACGCATTAAAGTTTTTCAACGCAAATTAATACACAGACTAGCCATGGCCTCTGAGAGCATTCGTGAGTGCAGATTCTGAAGGAGCTATAAATAAGGCGGTCTTACCGTGCGTTGAAGAGAGAAAGAGCCCTTCGTTTGAAAGCATTTTTAGATACTTCCGAGCAGTATTTTCAGCAATGTTATAACTGTTGGCGGTTTCTTTCACTGTAAACGCTCTTCCAGGTTCCTTAACAGCTTTCTTGATCAAGTCAATTTGGACAAAGTTAAGCCTCTTACCCCACTTTGTTTGCTCCAGCAGAGCTGTAATTTTCTGAAAATCACTTACTTTATTTTCAAGGTAACTTTTCAAATCATTAAACGCTTGAATGATTATGTCTAGTTGATAATAAATAAAGTACGTAAGATCGTTGTGTCCTCTTTCTGTATATAAAAAAGACTCTCCGTAATCTCTTGGGTTTTCTCTCAATAGTTTTGATATTGAAACATACTTGAAAAGTTTATAATCACTCTTTAGCATAAACCAATAAAACAGTGCTCTCGCAGTTCTACCATTTCCATCTCTGAAAGCGTGTTCATATCCTATAAAAAAATGCAGTATGATTGCTTTTAATATTGGATGCATAAAACTTGAACCGCTTTCAGACGTGTGATCAATATTTGCAAATGCGCACAAAGATCTTAGTCTATCTTCAATTAACTTAAAATCGGGAGGGCGATGGGCAATATTTCCGTCGCCATCTTCAATGTAAATATCGTTGGCTTCCCTAAAACTACCTGGTACTACGTTGTTTTCCGATGTCTTAAACGTGGCGAAATAATGAAACTCTAGAATCAAGTCGATAGTTAATGGTTCTCCAGCTTTTCGTTCTGCATGTTTGAGAAGTAAAAAGTTATTAAGAATCATTCTTTCATCTTCATCTATTGGTTCCCGTTCTTCCTCAAGCATTTTTTTAGCCACCTCCCGAGTGGTAGAGGCCCCCTCCAGTTGCGCACTTGTAATCGCTTCTTCCATAATTAGTGAGGAAACAAGAAACCTATTCTGGAGGCTATCACTAGCAGCTGATTCTTCAATACTTCCAACGTTACCACCAGCTAATTTATCAAGATGATACAATTTCGATTCCATACTTGCTGGAATATTATATGTAAATGAAATTCCTCCTGGATCTTGAAGGCCTGTATGTTTCAAATTGAGACCACGTTTGAATAAAACAGTTTTCCATGCCAACTCAACGTCATCACCTTTATCCACGCGCCACTTAAATTGTGACCAATGTAGATAACGGCCTTGTTCATCAGTATCAGAATACTTAGTTATGTATGGGTGAATTGCACTAAACTCTGAATCAAAATTAAAGCTGGGTGCCTTTTCTATTCTCAATTTAGCCATTGTGGAGTTCTGGTTGTTGACGAAATATAAACATAACACAGTAGAAGTGAAACGCAAATTTAAAATTTTGCGTTTCATGTCTATAATGCAATTTGTAAAGTAATATAAGCATAAGAAATATATAAGAAATACGTGGAATCAGGTGCTTGACTAAGAGTTCTAACTAGTACGTGTTTTTCCTACATCACAGCACTGCTAACGTAAGCCGTGAATAAGTTACCCATCAGATTATGTTGTAACTAGCTAACAAGTTACTTTGATTCTTTAAGCCTCGAAAAGTGTGGCCTCCACTGGATTCGCTAATGCTGACCAGTTTTCGATGCATTGAATGTCCGTCCCTTGTCTATTTGAGCCTGACAGGAAGGATGATGGGCGGCAAAGTACGTTTAACTGCCGCTGAGTCGTGCAACAACAAACGACAGAAATGAGCGATCTGCGGAGTCTCGGCAAACCAGAACATGGTAATAATTTTGTTCGAAAAGTGACTTAGTGGGGCTTGCTGGGTATATTTAAAAACATGAATTTTAGAAGAATTAATGCAATCAAAAAATGGAACTTGGATTGAAGACATTTAATATATGCCTACTGTTACTCATACCGCTAATGGCCAGTGGTGTAGAAACGAACGTCGAGACGACTATTGAAAAAACAGTTCAGAATGAATGGATTTTGACATATAGAACAGATGCTCAAATAGATATGTTGGCGTTCAAAAGCTCCCCAGATAAATCTCGAACTTTTAGATGGCGTCCACTGGATGATAATTTTGTTGTTACCGTTTTAGATAATAAGGAAATAATCAGGAAAAGCGATTCAACCAAATTTACAAAAGTTAGTCTGTACTTGACTCCAACCTATATTGCGTTACCAAAAGACTATGCGCCTTTTTCGCCATTTTCTGATGGAAGTATGCTTATTCATTCAGGGCGATTTTTTGCTTGTCCGAATACTTGTACTGGTTATCAGAACAGTTGGGAAATAACTCTTATATCTAACAATACCGATTTAATAATTGTTGATGGTAAGAGCTTTAAAGGAAAGTCTTCTTGGGTAGACAAGGATGAAGGACAAAAGGTTTATGTTGGCTCAGCAGTGCCAATTGAAAACGAAGATATTTTCGCTTTAATTGACAATGAACTGCCTTCGATCCTTTTCAAAGCTCTTCAACGACAAATACCTGAAATGATGGTCTATTTTTCTGAAAAATTGGGCAAGCTGAAGTTCAAACCAACACTATTCGCCTCTTACAGTGACGATAATAGTGGTTCTTATGGAAATCAAGGAGGAACACTTCCCAATCAAGTATTCATGCACTGGTATGGAAAGAAAGCTATTGCAGATTTAAACGAGTTTCAAGTTAGTTGGTTTTTTGCACACGAAATCGCACATGTTTTTCAAGGAGAGGCAAAAAATATTTCGGCCATCGAACAGCAATGGATTCATGAAGGTGGCGCAGAATATATGGCTTACGAATTGCTAAATAGTTTGGGCAGCAAATATCGTAATTACGCAAAAGAAAAATTTAGTACGGATACAAAAAATTGCCTTAAAAACACAAGCGAACAATCTTTTGGAGCGCTAATTCAGCAAAAAAAATATGATGCTTTGTATGAATGCGGTTTGGTCTTCTGGAAAATTATTGCAACTGACGAATTAGCCCTAGAAAATAAAGTTAGTATTTTTGATATATGGACTAATTTCAACCATCAAGTAGATGATGGAAATCCAGCAAATTTTAATACTTTCATTAACACTTTAAAGCCATTTGTCACAGAAAACACATACAACACTATTCAGGGGTTCTTAGAATACAGAACTACTGAAAATAAACATCCAAACAAAGAATAATTGTTCATTGCAGAGCATCGTCGAACGACCGTTAATGGCACATAACGGAATTAAAAGCAGAGAGTGATGAATGTCCGCTCCTTGTCTGAAGCGGATTTGCGCAAAAATTATGTCTAATCTCCGAAGTTCGCTCATAACCGTCCATCAGCTGCCGTTATGAGCTATCCATTAAAGCACTAAGCTCAAACCTCAGCCTCTACACATCACGCGTTAACTTTTTTTAAATACAGCTCAACGCCTATGTTTGCTGCATCAACCGCACCAGCTACATAGCCTGGAAATTGCACCGACCATTCGCTGCCAATACCGACTAAATTTTGATACCACGGGCCATTTTGCGCGGTTATGTAAGGTGCTGGTGCATGTGTATTCGCAGCATGTGTATCTAAATGTGTTGCTGTGAGTGGGTCTTGTGCCCAGTCTTTAATAATATCGGCTTTGGGAGTGGCGGCTTGTGCGCCAAAAAGCCTGACTAATTGCGCTCTGCAGTGTGTGATAAAATCTTCATTACTAATGCGTTTTCGATCATCAGCGGGTATGCCAATAAAGCCAAATAATGCGGCTTGGCCTAGTGGATTTGATGCATCGTGTATTTCTGCCATTGGCCCAACACTGCTGCGGGCGCTGCCCGAGAGCGTTTGCTTACGCCAAAATGGCGTATCGTACACTGCAATATACTTAGCGTGGGGTGCCATCCAGGTTGCGGTATTTTGCCACTGCGGTACTAAATCGCTTGGCAATGCGGGGGTAAATGTTATTTGGCTTGCGGCTAAGCGTGGTGGTAGCGCAAGCATTACGTGCTCAACGTTTACTTTATTATCGGTTGTGTTTGAGGTGCTAAAGTTAACTTCAATATTACCGTGTTGGTGGGTAATTGTTTTAACCAAAGCGCCGGTCACTATGTGTTTGTTGCTAAGCTTTGCATGTAAGGCATTAATAAGTGTGCCCATGCCACCTTTTAACCGCATAGACGTAGGCGCATGCGTATAACCGGGCATTGCTGTGGGCGGTTGTGTATGTGAGCGCTCTACTAGCGTATTGCCTTGCTCGTACTGGGCAAATGTTTCTAGGTTTAGGGTTTTAATAATGGCATTTAATTGCGGCTGAAACTCTGGCCAAAACCACGTTGGGCCAAGATCAAAGCTATTTGTTGTCGCTTGCGACAGGCTTGTAAAGTCCATAATACGGCCACCTAATTGGTCTCTGGCTTCAAGCAATATGTAATCGGTAATGCCGCATTGCTCTAACTGGTAAGCTGCATACACGCCGCTTAGCCCACCGCCTATAATCGCAATTTTTGTACGCATTATTTAGCCTCCACAGCCTATGTTTTTAAAATTACCTACTTTTAGGTAAATTGTAGCGCTGTTATTTCCCGCAGATATTAACGCTTTACTCGTGCTTGGCAGCCTTAGCCAGCTTCCTTTTGAATATTCTACCTCGTTGTGTATTACGCTGCCGCCCAGTACAAATAGCTCTAAGGCATTATGTGCTTTTAGGTTATCAAATAGGGGCTGTTGCGGGGTTAACTTTACCAGTTTAGTTACTTCGTTATCATCTTGATAAAGCGGGCATATTAGGCGGTTATTTTGGGTTATCCACGTAGCCGGATCGTGTGTATTTATGCGCACAGAGGTGGCTTCTGTTACGCACATTTGCCACAGTTTTACAAAAATGGTTGCGCCACTTTTACTTTTAGGTGCATGTGAAGACCCTGGCGGGTTTCGTAAATAAAAGCCTTGTGGGTAGTCGCCCGACTCATCTGAAAAAGTGCCCGAAAGTACCAATATTTCTTCACCACCTGGGTGAGCATGGCTTGGAAAAGTAGACTCAGGCGCGTAGCGTACTACGCTAGTTGCTCTGGCTTTTTCAGCGCCTATTCTGTCGAGCATTACCCGCTCAACACCCGCCTGAGGCGATGTTTGCCAACTATATTGACTTGGCAGCATTAAAGCGTTTTTTGAAAAATCTGAATTGACTCGCATATATCTAACCTAAATCAAATAAGAGCAATAATGTATGTTATTGCTCTATGATACCAATCCGCACTAATACTTAATCATTTTGCGGGGCTTAGCGTTTCGCTACCTGCGTTAAAAAATTCTCATTTAGAACAACTTAATAGCGAATTTTTTGCCTAACTATCAACACGTTTTTCCAACCTCAAAATAGATCACTTAATTAAGCGAATTGGTATAAATTTACGCTTATTAAGCGTTTTGTAATTGTGCGTGAGCGTCAAGTACTCGTGCACTGTAAGTTAGCGCAGCACCTGCATTTAAGGCTACAGCAACGCCTAACGCTTCAGATATTTCACCAATTGTTGCGCCGTGCTCAACCGCTTTTTTAGTGTGCATCGCAATACACCCATCACAACGTGTTGTTACTGCAACAGCGAGCGCTAATTAGCTCATGTAATTTAGGCGTTAAGTGGCCTGTCTTTTCGCCAGCGCCATCCATTGTCATTAATCCGCGTAGGGTATCTGGGCTTTGCTTAGCAAACGCACCTACAGTGTTCATTACTTCGGTGCGGTACGCGTTCCAATCTTGTGACATTTTTTTACTTTCCTATCTTAAATTTTTACTAAGCTACGCAGTAAATGCGTACTTCTGGTTCATTAGTAAGTAGTGGCGCGAGCGCGGTAACCACATCTGCATTAAATAAATCGCTTTCTAAGTACTCATGAGCGTGCTCAATAGTTTCAAAGCCGTGAAGTACCTGTACATCTTCATCACGCGCTAATAACTCTTTTGAAACTGCGCCTCTTACAGTGTCTAAAAATGGGGCTTTGTAGGTATTAAAAACCTCTGCTGCTGCTTTTCTATTACCGTGGTCAACATTTAGTGTAATTTGTAAATAAACCATATTTGTTCTCCAGTGATTAAATTTAGCTACGGGCAGCTTTAGCCCATTAGCGCTTACGATATTTAGTTACGACCTGCCATTACGCCGCCGTCAACATCCCATACGGCACCTGTGACCCAAGCAGCTTTGTCGCTGAGTAAAAACGCAATGGTATTGGCGACATCTTCGCTGGTACCTACACGGCCAATTGGGTGGAAACTGTTAAAGCCTTGTAGGGCATCGTTTACTTGTGCTTTAGGAATAAAACCTTCGTAAATTGGCGTTTGTACAACCGCTGGCGATACTGCATTGACGCGAATGTTGTGCACGGCTAATTCCATTGCTAAATGTTGAGTTAGCGCATGTAAGCCTGCTTTAGCCATTGAATACGCTGACGATGGTGTAGCGGCAATAGCTTGCTTACCCCACATAGAACCCACATTAACAATGGCGCCTGCGCGTTTTGCTGTAACTAAATTAGCGGCTACTTTTTGAGTAATAAAAAATAGCGCGCGGTTAATTTGCATGTACTGATCGTAATCAGCTGCTTCGTGCTCTAAAAATGGTTTAGGGAAAAACACACCGGCCGCATTTACCAGTAAATCGACGTCTGCGTGGTCTTGTGAAAGTGTGTTAATTAAGTTTTGCACGCCTTCGTCGCTGGTTAAATCAGCGGTTAACACCTCAACAGTGCCTAAAGCTGATAACTGCTCTTTTGCTGCTTGGGCTTTTTCTTTTCGGTGGCCAACAATAACAGCGTGGCCGCCTTGCTCTAAAATTAATCGAGCCGTGTCAAAACCCATTCCGCTAGTACCACCAATAACGAGTAACTTTTTACCTGAAAATTGCTTAGTCATGTTTATTGCTCCAAGCGCCACTAAGCGCTGTATTTGTTATATAAATAAAAAGTATTGGGTTGCCTAATAGCAAGTAACTTGCTGGTTGGCTTGGGCGGTATTTTTTACTTATTTACTTGCTTTAACAAACGAGATAATCTGAATCATCAGTAAAGAAAAAGTTTATCGTATGAAATCACCTATACACCTCAATGCATTAAAAGCGTTTGAAGCAAGCGCAAGGCACCAAAGTTTTTCAGCGGCAGCTGAAGAGCTAAATGTAACGCCTGCAGCCGTTGGGCAGCTGGTAAAAACATTAGAAGAGTGGCTCGACACGCCGCTATTTCATAGAATGAGCTCAGGTAAAACACGGCTAGTAACCACCGAAACCGCGCAAAGTGCCCTGCCATTAATACGCGAAGGCTTTGATAAACTAGCCCAAGGGCTAGAGATTTTAAAAGACAACACCATAAGTGGCGCGTTAACAGTGGCAGTAAGCCCCGCATTTGCCGCCAAGTGGTTATTGCCTAGGTTGCATTTTTTTCAAGAAATATGTTCGCAAACCAGTGTGAATTTAAATACTAATTTAAAGCCTGTTGATTTTACTGAGCAGCGCATAGATATAGGCATACGCTTTGGTACAGGCACTTGGCAAGGCTTGAGCGCAGAAAAACTAATGGATGAAGAGGTATACCCGGTATGCTCACCTAAGTTTTTAGAAGACTCAAACCGCTTAAACACCATAGATAAATTATTGAACGAAACCCTAATACACGATCAATCAATGGACGACCATATGGGGTTTCCGTCTTGGTCGGCGTGGTTAAAAAAAGCCGGAGTAACAGGCCCTTTAACCACTAAAAGCATTCAAATAAATAACTCAGCGGCTGTATTGCAATCAGCTATTGATGGTCACGGCGTGGCGTTAGCACGCAGTGTTATGGCTAAAGATGATCTAGCCGCAGGGCGATTGGTCAGGTTATTCCCTGATATTTATTTTGAATCGCCTTTGGCGTATTACGTTATTTACCGCCTCGAATGTGCTGAACTGCCAAGAATACACGCATTTAAAGAATGGCTGTTTAAAGAGGTAGAAAACCCGCGGGCTAAAAGAGATTAAAGCTCAGGAGTACTTTGATAAAATACAGCAGTAAAGAAAATATTCACCATGGTAAAAGATAATCTCTGTGGTTAAGTACGTTCATTCCCCGTAAGCTTTCGCTCCAAGTTAGCCACTTTAATGACTAAAGTGGCGTTTAATTAGGAGTAAACATTATGTCACAAGTAAGAGTAACGCCACGGCAAGATGGCGAGCAAGCCCCAGCCGAACTTCTAGCCGAAATGCAAGGTCGTCGTCCAAACGGTGAACGAATAGGCCGTGATCTCCATGATGTAGCTGGTCATGCATTAAGCAGCATTTCGTTGAAGGCTCAAGTGGCCGATAAATTACTGTCTAAAGGCCGCACCGCTGAAGCTCAAGCAGAAGTAAAAGCATTGGCGCAGCTGTCTCAGCAACTACTCAGTGAGATTAGGCAAACGGTAAGTGGCATTAAACACCTTTCCTTTAGCCAGGAAATCGCTAAAAATATGGCTAAGTTGTCGGAGCAGGGTTTTCATGAAGTGAGCGATGTAGACGAAAGCAGCTTCACTCACCTTACTCCCCTTCAAGAAACTCAATTGTCGTTAATAGTAAAAGAAGCGACTACGAATATTCTTCGTCATAGTAAGGGCAACCAAGCAACGCTTACCCTTCAATGTACCAACGATATGTTGACTCTCGTTATAACTGATAATGGTAACAGCCACTGCCAAACTGAGGGCAACGGCGTTCAAGGCATTCGCGAGCGAGCTGAACTCATTAATGCAACGGTTGAGTTTCAGTGGGGCTCCCCAACCGTGCTAACACTTCAATTACCGCTACTTTCTAAACCCGATAATAACGCACAGAGCACACATTGAAATATGACTAATTCTATATCGAGCAACCGGCAATGAATCGAATTTTAGTGGTAGAAGACCAATCTTTGGTGCGTGATGCTATCGCCACCTTATTGTCTTTAGAAGACGACTTTGAAATAAGTGGGAAGTGCGCTAATGGACAAGAAGCGCTAGATTGGCTTGGCGCAAACGAAGCCCCCGATATTATTCTTACCGACATTGAGATGCCCTTAGTCTCGGGGCTAGATTTAGCAGAAAAGCTTGCAGCTTTATCTATAGACAGCAAAGTGGTGGTAATGACCACATTCTCCAAACCTGGCTACATAAAGCGAGCGCTGGCACTGGGCGCTAAAGGGTTTGTTTTAAAAGAGGCTGACAGTGAGTACCTTGTTAACTCATTACATAAAATTGTAAAAGGCGAAAGAGTTATTAGCCCCGAACTTGCTTTAATGGCACTGAATGATAACAACCCGCTTTCGGCAAAAGAAAGCAAAGCACTGAAACTCGCCGCTGACGGATTAAAAACCCATGATATTGCGCAGAAGCTGTTTTTGTCAGAAGGTACCGTGCGTAATTATTTGTCTGAAGCCATCGCAAAACTTGATGCAACAAACCGTGTAGATGCCGCCAGAATCGCAAAACAAAAAGGCTGGTTATAAACCAGCCTTTGTTATATCCGCTACCCCTATTTCAGATGTAGCGTTTGTCTTTTTAACTTACTCAATTCGTTAATTAAAACTCAGTTGAGAAACGTACGCCAAACTCACTCGCGTCATTACTTAATACTTGGATAATATAATCCCCAGTATTTAAGCGAGCGTTGTCATAACGCTCATCAAAGATATTACGGCCATATAAAGCAACCGTATAACCTTCATCTGCTGGCGTATAGGCAACATCGAAATTAACCAATTCACGGCTATCAATGTTCGTCATACGAGTAGGCTCTGAACTAGGCTCGCCGTACATTTCTGCGCGGTATGAATAGTCGATACGTGCGCGAATTTTATCACCGCCTTCAAGGTCGAAGGTGTATGACGGGCCAATTGCGAAAGTTAAATCAGGCGTTAATGGCGCAACAGGGTTAAATCCGTCTTGCTCATCAACTTCAACATCCATGTAACCAATGCTGGTTAGCATACTGAAGTTGCCTACGTTCAAGGTCGTATCTAGCTCGATACCACGTGACGTTTGCTCAACCACTAAGTTAGCCGTATCAAAACCACCTTCACTAACTTGGCTTACTTGGTACGGTAAGTCTTCAAACTCAGTGTTAAATACTGCAATGCTCACGTCAAAGTATTCATTTACACGACCTTTAAGGCCCACTTCGTAGTTCACCGCTGTAATGTTGTCAGAGGCTTCAAAACAGTTGCTTGCATTAACTGCTGCTACTGCGCCGTCTAAATCATCGAAGCCACCCGCGCCAAAGAACTCGCCAATTAGGCAGTATGGACGAGCAGGATATTGACCTGACTGATAACCGTTTTGAATGGTGGCATAACCTGTCATGCCATTTTCAAAGGTATAGTTGGTCGCCAATTCCCACGTTACTTCGTCCCACTCATTTGAGTCATAAATGGTGCCAAGCGCATCGAATACATTTGCAGACGCGTCTTTTTCATCTTCAGTGTAACGAATACCACCAGATACACTAAGCTCGTCAGTTAAGTCATGACGAAGGTTTAGGTATACCGCTTTACTTGTGGTTTCTTGGTCAAGTTGAAGGGTGTTGCCACCGCCATCAAAACTTGAATCACTACCTTGACGGTTGCTACCTTCTTCATTGAAGTAATAAAGGCCAGCAACAAAGTCAGTGTACTCATTGATGTAACCATTCAATTGAACTTCAATTGACGTTTGGTCTGCTTCACCACGCTCTGGGTATTGGTCTAACGAGTAGATAGTACCATCATCATCCAGACCCGCTTTGTACTTAGATGTACGGCGGCTAGCAACGACTTTAGCGGTGTAATCGTCACTAATATCCCATTCGGTAGTCAGTGACACACCACGGGCTTCATTAGATACGCCAGTGACTTCTGGTGTGCCTGTAGCGTTATCGTAAATATCATAACCTTCTGGGGTTACATCGCTATTTCTAAGCTCAAGACCTAGGCTGTTTGTACCAGCATAAAAACGCCCATCTGGCATTTCATCAATAAGCACTGTGTAAGGGCGTAAACCACCGTCACCATTATTGGCATCAGCGGTTAGTACCATACGGAAATCATCAGACGGCTCATATTTTACCGAGATACGACCAGAAATATCTTCTGTTTCGCCCACATCATATTCTGCATTAGGTACGTTAATGAACTCGCCCAAACCATCACGGGTGTTGTAAGCAAGGTTCATGTTGAATGCTAGGGTGTCAGATAATGCATGGTTCACGAACAAGTCAGTCTTAACACGACCGCGAGTACCGAACTCTGCATTTACTTTAGTCACATCGCCTTGATCTGGCTCTTTGGTAATGATGTTAATGGCACCACCAATAGAGTTACGACCGTATAGCGTACCTTGAGGACCACGAAGTACCTCGATACGCTCGATGTTATTCAAGCTCCAGTTTTGACCCACTTGGCGGCCTAAATAAACGCCATCAACATAGACGCTTACACCAGGATCAGTAGTGATAAGATGGTCTTGAAGACCAATACCACGAATAAAAGGGTTTACAGAAGAAGTGTGACCCGCTGAAAAGCCCGTTACGTTTAAGTTTGGAACAAACTTACCAACATCCGTTAAGTCAGTAATGCCTTGTTCAGCTAACATATCACCGTCAAATGCACTAATTGCAATTGGTACTTCATAGATAACTTGAGGACGCTTGGTTGCTGTAACGGTAATCGCTTCATACATTTGTTCTTCAGTGGCTTCAGCCTCTTGAGCAAATGCAGAATGAGAAATAGCAGGTACAGTTAACGCTACTGCCAAAGCGACAGGCGAAAGCCTACTAACTAGTGTCTTAGACACGTCAGTATTGGTGATCATGTGTAACCCCTTTGCGAGAGTGTTTAGTGTCAAAAAATTTATTGTTTTTAGGCTGCTTCAAGTTCTCTATGGAACTTTAAAACCAATAGACTCACAAAATAGAGGGCGTTACGACGAGTAACATTTAGCTGATTTATGGATATCCTGATGAAAGTGGCGTGTATCCCTACTGGTTTTAGTGTCACTTTCTCTACCCTACCAGCCCCCATCTACCCACGACTGGAGTATTGGCTTGAAGACTGGAGAAATATCATACTGACTTCCTTTTAACTTGCATAGCGAAATATTGCACTTTTATTAAAATGAGACTTTAAAATTAGACTAATTGGTTAGGCCGAAAACAGTGCTAACCCCCTCATTCCAATTGACATATTATTATTTATAATCATTACGTTAGCATAGGTTACTTATTAAGCATAAAACCGATTCCCTTTAACTATTCACTAGACCATTTAGACAATATTTTCCCACACCTTTACAACCTTCAGACAAAAAGCACCGCAGGTTGTAGCCGCCCCACTACCCCAATTCGCCTTCTTTATACTTTGCCTCTTGTCGCTAGCCTTTAAGATTAACCTCTTGCATTAGCAGCAAATTGTTACCTTTTTAGATTTTGCTCAACCTTTCAATTTATAAAAACCAACGCCACTTTGTCGACAATAACTACTAAGAAAGTTTGACCAAGCAGCCTAAACCCCCTATATTGTCGACATAACATTTATTTTGTGGTGCATAGCTTGTCGGTACAGATAACCCTAGAAAAGCCTGTAACTAATGCAGATAGAACCTTCTTTCAATTGCGTAAAGACATTGTAGAAGGCGTTATTCCTGCAGGCTCTAAACTCAGTGAAACTGATTTGTCGACAAAATACGAAGTCAGCCGTGCGGTTATTCGCGAAGGTATTAATCGACTTGCCGCCTGCCACCTAGTTGAGCGGAAAGCGAATATTGGGGCCAAAGTAGTATCGCTAACCCCTGAAGGGCTAATTCAGCTTTACCAAGTAAGAGAAGCCTTAGAAGGCATGGCCGCACGCCTTGCTGCAAGACACATGAGCGACGAAGAAGTCGCCTCACTGCAAGGCTTATTAGATTCTCACTTCAATAAAGTGAAAGACGCCCAGTTGTATTACCAAGAAGCCGGCGACGTGGACTTCCACTACCGCATCGTGACTGGCAGTAAAAACAGCCACCTCATTAGCGTGTTAATAGACGGGCTCTATCATCTTGTACGCATGTATCGCGTTCAACTAGGCATGGCTGGCCCAAGGGTTACTACAGCCTTTGACGAACACAGACACATTGTGAACGCGATTGCGAATCGCGATGAAGAGCTAGCCGAGATGCTAATGCGCCGCCATATTCTTTATTCAAAGAACAATATTGAAAACAAACTTAGCGCCACACCAACCTAATTTAAAACCAGAGAGTGTTACTTATGAGTGCAGGAAAGAAATTCAGACAAGCACTGGCCGACAATAAGCCACTGCAAATATTAGGCACCATTAATGCCTATACCGCCATGATGGCAAAATCTATCGGTCACAAAGCGATATACCTCTCAGGCGGTGGCGTTGCGAATGCTTCATACGGGCTCCCCGATTTGGGCATGACATCACTAAACGACGTTATTGTGGATGTACAACGCATCACGTCAGCCTGTGACTTACCCTTATTGGTAGACATAGACACAGGCTGGGGCGGCGCATTTAATATTGCAAAAACCATTCGCGATATGGAAAAAGCGGGCGCAGCGGCTGTACACATGGAAGATCAAGTTGCGCAAAAGCGCTGCGGTCATCGCCCTAACAAAGAAATTGTGAGCACAGAAGAAATGGTCGATCGCATTAAAGCCGCGGTAGATGCCAGAACCGACCCAGACTTTTTCATTATGGCGCGAACCGATTCTTTCGCTCAAGAAGGGTTAGAAAAAGCCATTCAACGCGCTAAGGCTTATGTTGCGGCCGGTGCCGATGGCATATTTGCAGAAGCAGTAAAAACTGAAGAACACTACCGCGCATTTTCAGAAGCGTTAGACGTCCCTATTCTTGCCAACATTACCGAATTCGGACAAACCGAACTTTGGAACAAAGAACAACTTGGCGAATGGGGCGCTGCGATGGTGCTTTACCCACTAAGTGCATTCCGCGCCATGAACAAAGCTGCCGAGAACGTTTACCAATCAATACTTGATAATGGCGATCAAAAAGCCGTTGTCGACACCATGCAAACCCGCATGGAGTTATACGATTACCTTGGCTATCACGACTACGAGCAAAAACTCGACGAACTGTTCGCCAAAGGCAAAGGCTAACGGCTGAGGTGAATCGAGGCCGTTTTACCTGCGAGGTCGCTTTGGCTGAGGAGGCAGGGATACGGCGCTGCCACGCCGGTTGCCTTTGCAGTAAATATGCGCGGTCCTGCTGAGGTCGGTGATGTAGAGGTAGAGAGTGCGAGCGCTGCCCCTCTGAGGCATGGATGCCGAAGCGGAGCCCCCATGGATGGGTTTACGGCGTGGCAGCGCCGCACTTTGTACCTCTGCAGCAAAGCGGCTTCACTGAGGACGCTGATGTAGAGGTAGAGAGTGTGAGCGCTGCCCCTCTGAGGCATGGATGCCGAAGCGGAGCCCCCATGGATGGGTTTACGGCGTGGCAGCGCCGCACTCTGTACCTCTGCAGCAAAGCGGCCTCAAGCAAATTGCGGCAATTAATTATACTAAACAAACTTTTGTACCTTACATACACAAGACCGGAGACAACAAGATGGCTAAACAATTAAGTGGCGCGGGATTACGCGGCCAAGTTGCAGGAAAAACAGCACTGTCTACTGTAGGCGTATCAGGCTCTGGCCTGACATACCGTGGTTACGATGTAAAAGATTTAGCAGCCAGTTGCCAGTTTGAAGAAGTGGCTTATCTTATTTTAAAAGGTAAATTGCCTACCCAGTCCGAGTTAGATGAATACAAAGCCTTACTTCGTAGTATGCGCGGATTACCTCAGGCCCTTAAAGATGTATTAGAGCGTATTCCAAAAGACGCACATCCTATGGACGTACTTCGTACAGGTTGTTCTATGTTGGGTAACCTTGAAATGGAGAACGACTTCAGCGAACAGCAGCACGCAACCGATCGCATGTTAGCTTGTTTCCCAAGCATTATTTGCTATTGGTATCGCTTTACTCACGATGGTGTTCGTATTGATGTAGAAACCGATGACGATTCAATTGGTGGTCATTTCTTGCATATGCTGCACGGCGAAAAACCTCGCGAGTTGCATGAACAAGTCATGCACGTTTCACTTATTTTGTATGCAGAGCACGAATTCAATGCATCTACCTTTACCGCTCGCGTATGTGCTTCAACCTTGTCAGATATGCACTCATGTGTGACCGGCGCTATTGGCTCGCTTCGCGGTCCATTGCATGGCGGTGCGAACGAAGCAGCCATGGAAATGATAGAAGGCTTTACATCAGCCGAAGACGCTGAAGAAAAAATGATGGCCATGCTTGCCCGTAAAGACAAAATCATGGGCTTTGGGCATGCCATTTATTCTGAATCAGACCCACGTAACGAAATCATTAAAGGTTGGTCTGAAAAGCTCGCTGCCGATGTAGGTGACGAGGTGCTTTACCCCGTATCTGTGCGCTGTGAAGAAGTGATGTGGCGCGAGAAAAAGCTATTCTGTAACGCTGATTTTTTCCACGCTTCCGCTTATAACTTTATGGGAATTCCCACCAAGTTGTTTACCCCTATCTTCGTGATGTCTCGCCTAACGGGGTGGGCAGCACACGTGATGGAACAACGCGCTGACAACCGTATTATTCGCCCATCAGCTGAATATACTGGTGAAGATATTCGTGACGTACCTCCTATGTCTGCACGTAGTTAACGACTAAGGCTTAAAATCATGAGTAATATGAATTACGAATACCGTAAACCTTTGCCTGGCGCAGGTATCGATTTCTTTGATACCCGCGAGGCAGTGGAAGCCATTGAACCTGGCGCCTACGATAAACTTCCCTACACTTCACGAGTGTTTGCCGAAAACTTAGTGCGCCGTTGTAACCCTGACGCGTTAACCGATTCACTTAAGCAGTTTATTTATCGCAAGAACGATTTGGATTTTCCGTGGTTTCCAGCCCGCGTGGTATGCCACGACATCCTGGGGCAAACCGCGTTGGTTGACTTGGCTGGCTTACGGGATGCCATTGCGGCGAAAGGCGGCGATCCAGCGAAAGTAAACCCAGTTGTGCCTACCCAGTTAATTGTCGATCACTCATTAGCCGTTGAACATGCGGGTTTTGAACCCGACGCGTTTGAAAAAAACCGCGCTATTGAAGATAGACGTAACGACGACCGATTCCATTTTATCGACTGGACTAAGTTAGCGTTTAAAAACGTGGATGTGATACCGCCGGGTAATGGCATTATGCACCAAATCAACTTAGAGCGTATGTCGCCAGTTATTCAGTCTCGCGACGGCGTTGCCTTTCCTGATACCTTGGTTGGCACCGACAGCCATACCCCTCATGTTGATGCACTAGGCGTTATTGCTATTGGTGTAGGCGGCCTTGAAGCAGAAAGCGTTATGCTGGGGCGCGCCTCTTACATGCGCCTACCTGATATTGTAGGTGTTGAGCTTACGGGTAAGCCACAGCCCAATATTACTGCTACCGATATTGTATTGGCACTTACTGAGTTTTTGCGTAAAGCGCGTGTGGTGTCTTCTTATTTGGAATTTTATGGCGAAGGTACTACGCACCTCACCCTTGGCGATCGCGCTACTATTTCAAACATGACGCCCGAATACGGCGCTACCGCGGCGATGTTCTACATCGACCAGCAAACCATCGATTATTTGCGCTTAACTGGCCGTGAAGAAAAGCAAATTGCCTTAGTTGAACAATACGCGAAGCACACCGGTTTATGGGCAGATTCATTAGCGAGTGCCGAATACGAGCGTGTTCTCACTTTTGATTTATCCTCTGTTGGCCGCAACATGGCTGGCCCATCTAATCCACATGCTCGTTTAGCCACCAGCGATTTGGCTCAGCGCGGCGTTGCTAGCGCATGGGAACAAGAAGAAGGCAAAATGCCTGATGGTGCGGTAATTATCGCTGCCATTACTAGTTGTACTAATACGTCTAACCCGCGCAATGTAATTGCAGCAGGCTTAATTGCCCGCAATGCAAACCAGCGTGGCTTAACCCGCAAACCTTGGGTGAAAAGTTCGTTAGCGCCAGGTTCTAAAGCGGTAAAACTGTATTTAGAAGAAGCCGATTTGATGGGCGAACTGGAACAGTTGGGCTTTGGTATAGTGGCTTTTGCCTGCACCACCTGTAACGGAATGAGCGGCGCGCTAGACCCGAAAATTCAGCAAGAAATTATAGACCGTGACTTATACGCCACGGCAGTGCTTTCTGGTAATCGTAATTTCGATGGCCGTATTCACCCGTATGCGAAACAAGCCTTTTTGGCATCACCGCCATTAGTGGTGGCCTACGCCATTGCCGGTACGGTTCGTTTCGATATTGAAAAAGACGTATTAGGCATAGATAACGACGGTAACCCCGTCACGCTTAAAGATATTTGGCCAAGCGACGAAGAGATTGATGCCATTGTCGCTAAAAGCGTGAAACCAGAGCATTTTCGTAAAGTGTACGAGCCCATGTTCGACTTAAAAGTGAATACTGGCAGCGACATTAGCCCGCTGTATGATTGGCGTGAAATGAGTACCTATATTCGCCGCCCGCCTTATTGGGAAGGTGCAATGGATGCTGAGCGTACAATGACAGGCATGCGACCGCTGGCTATATTGGGCGATAACATTACCACCGATCATTTATCGCCATCGAACGCGATTATGGCTACCAGTGCAGCGGGTGAGTATTTGGCGAAAATGGGGTTACCGGAAGAAGACTTTAACTCTTATGCCACCCATAGGGGCGACCATTTAACGGCGCTTCGCGCTACTTTGGCGAACCCGAAAGTGTTCAACGAAATGGTGCTTGAAAACGGCGAAGTGAAACAAGGCTCGCTTGCTCGCATTGAGCCAGAAGGCAAAGTGGTGCGCATGTGGGAAGCCATTGAAGCCTACATGCAGCGCAGACAGCCACTGATTATTGTAGCAGGTGCCGACTATGGTCAGGGCTCTTCACGAGACTGGGCTGCCAAAGGTGTTCGTTTAGCTGGGGTAGAAGTCATTGTCGCAGAGGGCTTCGAGCGTATTCACCGTACCAACTTACTTGGCATGGGTGTATTACCCCTTGAGTTTAAACCGGGTACAACACGCAAAACCCTTGAACTTGATGGCACTGAAACCTACGACGTTAAAGGTGAACCTGCACCGGGTGCTACGCTAACCTTAGTGGTTAATCGAGCCAACGGTGAAACCCTAGATGTGCCCGTAACCTGTCGCTTAGATACCGCAGAAGAGGTGTCGATTTACAGCGCAGGCGGTGTGCTTCAACGCTTTGCCAAAGACTTCTTAGAAGCTGAAGAGGTTGAAAGCTAGCGCCTTCATCTTAGCGCATTGACGTTTGGCACTGAGCCACTTCACTTCATAAACACGCCGTGAACCCATCCATGGGGGCTCTGCCACAGCATCCTTGCTGCGGAAGGTTTATGAAGCGAAGTAGCTCAATACCTTAGTGTGTAACGACGTTAAGCCAAAACTTGTAATACAACTGTGGAAAGTGATTTTTAAGCGCTGCTTTCGCTGAGTGACTGGTTGCCTTGCTGTTGTAAGCTCCCAACTTGCATCCATGCGTATTGAGGGCCCTGAGCCCAAATTACGTTCCCCTAACATCCTCCAACAATGTTTAACTAGGTGTTAGACGCTGGAGGTTGTTCGGAATTTAAAAAAGGAATAAACATGACGAAGTATGCCCCTCAAATTCGTGTACCAGCTACCTACATGCGCGGTGGTACCAGTAAAGGTGTGTTCTTTAACGTATCTGATTTACCCGAAGCGGCGCAGCAGCCTGGACCGGCGCGAGATGCACTTTTATTGCGTGTGATTGGCAGCCCAGACCCTTACGGTAAACAAACCGATGGCATGGGTGGCGCTACGTCGAGCACTAGCAAAACCGTGCTTATTAGTAAGAGTGAGCGCGATGATTACGATGTTGACTACTTATTTGGTCAAGTTTCTATCGACAAGCCTTTTGTGGATTGGAGCGGTAACTGCGGTAACTTAACGGCCGCAGTCGGCGCATTTGCGATAAATAATGGGTTGGTCGATGCCAGTAAAATTCCAGATAACGGCATTGCGGTTGTCAATATATGGCAAGCTAACATCAATAAAGCCATTATTGCCAAGGTGCCTATTACTAATGGTGAAGTGCAAGAAACCGGTGATTTTGAATTAGACGGGGTGACGTTTCCTGCCGCAGAAGTTGAGGTTGCGTTTGTCGACCCTGCCGATGGCGAAGGCGCTATATTTCCTACTGGTCGTTTAGTCGATACCCTTGAAGTACCTGATGTAGGTTCATTTCGTGCCACTATGATTAACGCAGGCATTCCAACTATTTTCGTTAACGCTGAAGATATTGGCTACACGGGTACAGAACTCCAAGATGACATTAATAACGATGATGCCGCCCTTGCCAAATTTGAAGCTATTCGTGCTTATGGCGCTGTGAAAATGGGGCTAATTAGTGATATTGGCGAAGCGGCCTCTCGCCAGCACACGCCTAAAGTCGCTATGGTAGCGCCACCTGCAGGCTATAAGGCCTCTAGTGGTAAAGACATTTTGGGAAATGATATTGATGTACTGGTTCGCGCTATGTCTATGGGTAAGCTGCATCACGCGATGATGGGCACAGCCGCTGTGGCCATAGCTGCAGCGGCGGCTATTCCGGGTACATTAGTGAACCTTGCTGCTGGTGGCAGTGAACGTGAAGCTGTTGTGTTCGGTCACCCATCAGGCACCTTGCGTGTAGGCGCAAAAGCAAGCTTTGAAAACGACAAATGGAATATTGAACAAGCCGTCATGAGTAGAAGCGCCCGTATATTGATGGAAGGCTGGGTTCGCGTTCCCACCGAACAAAGCTAATCAACAGTATAAAATTTAACCCATTGAGAAATATCAGCTTTTCTTCCCTTATCGCCAAGGTAGACTTCCGTATAATATTGCGCTCTTAGGGGCGCTTTTTTTATGTTTATTCGTTATTCTTTTCGTCTGATTACTTAGAGTCCACGTTGTCATGAATAAAGTATTGGTGGTAGAAGACAGCCTAACCGTTCGTAAAATTTTAAGTAAACTATTAGAAGACAACCCGTACTTAACGCCAATCCTTTGTAAGGATTTCGCTGAAGCAACGCAAGAACTTAAAAAAGGACACGACTTTCTTGCCGCTATTGTAGATTTAAATTTACCTGATGCTCCCAACGGGGAGAGCGTAGACCTCAGTTTATCGTATTCAATGCCCACTTTGGTGTTAACAGGCAATTTTGATGAGTTTACCCGTGCACAACTTCTCGATTTAGGTGTACTTGATTATATAACCAAAGAATCTCGCTATTCCTACAATCAGGTCATCAAGCTCATCGACCGCTTGAGAAAAAACCTCACCACTAAGGTACTCGTTGTTGAAGACTCTGTTACTAGTCGAAACTATATTTGCAGTCTGCTTAAAAAATTCCAATTCCAAATTTATGAGGCAAGTGATGGCCTAGAGGCACTCAATGTGCTTTCTGAGCATCAAGATATCCGTATGGTAATTTCCGATCACCGCATGCCTAATATGGATGGATACGAACTCATCAAAGCAATTAGACACGAACGTCGAATGCAAGATTTAATCTTTATTGGGCTTTCAGGTACCAATGATGGCGTACTTTCCTCTAAGTTCATTAAAAGTGGCGCTAACGATTTCCTTTCTAAACCTTTCTATCATGAAGAGTTCTTCTGCCGAGTGATGCAAAATTTAGAAGCTCAGGAAATGATTCAGACCATCAGGCAATCAGCCAATATCGATCCCCTGACTCAAGTTTACAATCGCCGCTACCTTATAGAACAAGGAGAAGAAATATTAGCCCAGGACACGTCTACCTCTGCGGTAACCGTATGTATGATTGATATCGATAACTTTAAATCGGTGAATGACAATCAAGGTCATAAGGCAGGTGATATGTTGCTTCAGGAGTTTGCCACTTTGTTAAAAGAACATTTTAGTGAAGACTTGGTGGTTCGCTACGGCGGTGAAGAGTTTACGGTGATATCGACCCGAGCTTTAAAGGAGCATCTTGGGAACGTTTCGCACTTTATTAACCTTGTACGAAGCTCACGTTTCACGCAGCACGAACTAAATATAACGTGCAGCATTGGTATTTGCGCAGAAAAACACACTAACCTTGAAACGCAAATTGACATTGCTGACAAACGGCTTTATCAAGCTAAGCGTACTGGAAAAGATAGAATAATTGCCAGTGACAGCTAACGCTAAACAATTGCATCATACCTGCCCAAATTAGTCGCTTCGATTGCCTTAACGTAATCACAAAAATAAAACAAGCTGTGGTCATATTCTGGAGGTGCCACGCTTGTTATCGAAAAATTATTACATCCAAGACTTTCGTTTCGATTCCACTTCAAATAGCACGTTATTAGCTAACTCATTCGCATAACCTTCAGGTAAAAACGGCACTGAAATAGCCCCAGATGCTAATACAAACTGCACGGTAGCAAGCTTTCGCCTTTTCATGAACACACTTTGCTTTACCACTACCTGCTGAACTTTGTAGGGTTCGAAGCATAGGTAATCCACACCTATGCGCCCTCGCCTTACATAAATGTATTTACCGTCGCTAACCACACCCCAACGCCACCATCTAAGCACAATAACACTTAGCAGTATTGCGCTAACAAAAGTTACCCCTGCAGTAATATCTAAATGTTCTATATAGATACCAAATCCAGCACCCACCACAAAAGGAATAGAAAGCCCTGCTATCACCCAGTGTAAAATGTAACGCTTACTTATAGACTGGTAGTCGCTACGGCGAATTTTACTCTGCGGCATGACTTCTTGGCTTAACTCATCCGCTTCGTCTTCAGTCACAGAAGGTACAATAAGTCGGTTTGGCGACATAAGCTCATTGGTCGAGTGCCCAATTGATGCGTTTTGCTCGAAGTACAGGTTCACGCGCTTAAGAATTCTGTCTAACCAATCTTGCTTCGCAGAAATTACTTGAATGCGGGATGCCCGCATACTCACTTCCTGTTTATTCAATAAACCACTTCTGCGGATATATCTGTCGTTGTGGCGCGACAATGTATAATCGTAAAAGGTAAACAGAGCACCGCCAATACTAATCACTGCGACCAAGGCCATAGCCATCATTAGCATCACAAACGCGTACAAGCCAAACTGCCACCACGCTATGGTCTGCTCGCCAACAAGCTGATTTAGCTGCAAGCCCTTTTCAGCCAGCCATTCTGATAAGTAGCCAAACGCATTGTCGTAAAAGGGGGCTGCAGCACCTAATAAAATCCATACTCGGTTGTTGGTAATTCCGTGGATCACGATATCGGTTATAGAGCGCCTATTCAGTATGGTTTCGCCATCCTCGTTGGTTTCTAAATAGCGCTTGCTTTGCTCACTGTTAACCGCAGTATTAGCAACTGCATTGCTATCATTTACATAAGAGCTTGCGTGACGCCCAGTCTCTTGATGCCCAGGCTCGTGATGCCAATTGTCGCGATGTTGAGGGTCTAGGGGGCGAGAGTCTTGATGCTCGGCAAGCACTTGCTTTCTTAAAGCATGAGCATAGGCCAAGGGAACGGCGACTATTTTAGCCTCTTCTCCTGCACTTCCAGCAGTATCAAGTATTACGAGTGCAAAGCCGAACGGTCGATAGTAGAAAGGTAATTCAATTTTTACATTCTGAATACGCCAAAATGGCAAGTTGGTGTAACTTCGAGAAAACACACCACTGTGAATTTCAACATGCTGGTTGTTTACTCTAAATCGGTACATGAAGAAACTGACGACACCGCTTGAAAAGAAAATAATGAAGAGCGCAGCAATGCCTAAAAGGGTATTGGGCGATTGAATGTTATCGGTAATATTGGCCGTTACCGCAATGGCTGGTACGGCGTAAATGGCGCCTTGTGCCATATTTTTAATGCTGCGAAGCGTAAAATAAGCAATGGCGATAGGTGAAAGCCTACGCCAGCCTTCGCCCGTATCAACCTTAACCGCTTTCCCTTGTGCGCGGCTTTCGGAAGGCTTCGCCGTTTCTACTTCGGGGGAAGCCATTATTTTGCACTCACATCTTTATGATCAAGTATGAACTGCCTTAATCGCTCGGCCACCTCCACCTCTATACCTGGAATTTCAAACGTGTGGGTTGCGCCACCAGCCGAAAACACCTGCAAAGAAGCGAGCCCTGCTAAACGAGCAATAGGCCCACGCTTTAATTCAACGTGTTGAACACGCAATATAGGCTGGCAAGATAACGACCTAAATACTAAGCCTGACTGCAAGCTTAAGTCTTGTTCCCGTAAGGCATATTTAATGAGTGGATCGGCAAAAAAATGATAGGTCGTCCATAAACATCCCAGCGCACAAATGCCCACAACAATATAAGGAAAGGCGGCGACTAAGGGCTCTGGTAGCGCAAAAAATGACTGATACCGTAGAGCACTAGCCACCATAATCAATACAAACGCTATGCCAAAAGCCAGTGAGATATTAATCACGCGGTAACGCGGAGAAATAGCTTCTAAGTTTAGTTGGTGAAGTTGAGGCTTGGTTAATGCAGACGTGTTTTCATTAGCTGTTATAGCGTTTAGCTGAGCGTTGCTAAACGTCTCGTTATCAGTACTCATTGTCATTGCGTCTACCCCTTGTAAACTCGCGAAATCAACTTCCAAATAAAAACGGGGCTTAATCAGCCCCGTTTTTTAATAAACGATTTAATCGTCTACCCGCTGCTGATTGAGCCACTCTTGTAAGGCTTTCATATCGTGCTGTACCGCCATTTGCAACTCTTCAACCCAATCGTGAACGTTTTGCCACCACGTAGGGTGGTCGCCTTGTTGAATTTGATTTGCAATACGCTGAACACGAGCAAGCCCTACAGAGCCTGCTGCACCTTTAATTTTATGCGCTTGCGAGCAAACTTCAGATTTCTCATCAGCGCTTAGGCTCAACTGCAAAATTTCCATGTATTCAGGCATTTTCTCCTGGAACACTTTCACACTTGCTCGCACCATATCATCGCCTATTGTATCCACTAACATCTGGAGCAAGTCCATATCTAAAATGTTACTTAATATTTTGCTTGGCTCTGGTGGGCGTTCTACCTGACCTTCAACTTCTAACGGCGCAGGTGGCGCATGGAATAATTCGTTGAACACCTCAATCACGCGAGATTTCTTAATAGGCTTGGCAATAATATCGTCCATGCCATTTTGCAAATATTCTTCCCGCTTTTTAATCACGTTCGCAGTAAGTGCCACAATGGGTGTTTGCATTACTAAGTCTTCTTCATGCAACGTACTGGCCACGTCGAAGCCCGTCATATCTGGCAATTGAATATCTAACAATATTAAGTCGTATTGGTTCGCGCGGGCTTTATCAATCGCTTCTTGCCCTGTCATGGCCACATCCACCTTTTGCCCCATTTTTTCAAGCAAGGCTTTGGCAACCATCACGTTAAGTTCAATATCTTCTACCAGTAGAATGTTCAAGTCAGTAACCTGAAGCTGCGCCACTTGCATAGGCTTTTTCGATATTTCTACCGGTAGCTCTATTTCAAAACGCGTGCCTTTACCTACCACACTGGTAACCTTGATATTGCCCTTCATTAAATCGACCATTTGCTTACAAATAGCCAAACCAATACCGGTCCCTGTCGCCGACTGATGATCAGGGTGATCAACTTGATAGTACATGGCGAAGATTTTTTCTATCTCTTCTTCAGGTATGCCTACCCCAGTATCTTCAATCACAAAGGTGACGAACGCGAGGTCATTTTCAGGTTTGGTAGATTCAATCGATAAGCTCACATGGCCTTTTTGGGTAAACTTCACTGCGTTAAACAGGATATTCCACAAAATTTGGCGCAAGCGCGTGCCATCGACTTCAACTAACCTCGGAAGAGGCTCTTTAATCGTGGTCTTAAGCTCTAGCTGTTTATCACCCGCTAATAGTCGAATAATACTGCTTAGCTCTTCGGTGAAGTCGCGAAGCGATACTGTCTTCAAGCTCAGTTCAACTTTGTCTCTATCTAACTTATCAAGGTCGATAATATCGTTAAAGATATTGCCAAGCGTGATAGCACTGGCATAAATAGTACTTACCCAGCTAAATTGCTCTTCGCTTAATTCTGTATCGCGCAGCATTCTACTCAAACCTACGATACCGTTTAGTGGAGTACGTAGTTCGTGACTAATAGTGGCGATAAAGCGCGTTTTGTCGGTACTGGCTTTCGCTGCTGCATTTTCTGCTTGTTTACGTTCAGTCATGTCTCGACCAAATGATAGCAAGCCTAAACGGTTACCCTCTTTATCGAAGAAAGGAACTCGCTTCATTTCGAAGTAGCGACGGCGGCCATCGGCAAAGCGTAGCCATAGCTCTTCGGTAATACTGGCGTTAGTTTCAAGCACTTCGTGATCACTGGCGACGATTTGTCGCGCCAAGTCTTCTTCATAAACATCTGTAGGGGTCAAGCCAAGCAGTTCCTGCTCTGTTTTACCCGTCATAAGTTCTGCTATACGGTTACAGCCCGCAAAGCGCCCTTCTTCATTTCGATAGTAGATAAGATCTGGCGAGGCATCGATGATCGAGCGCAGCAAGGTAGATAAACGGCGGGCTTGCGCTTCTTGTTCAGATTTATCCTGAATTTCACGCTCTAAGTCTTTAAATAAGGCTTCACGTTCTTCTTGCGCTAATTTACGCTGCTCAATTTCGTGATTTAATTGGCGGATATTAGTTTGCAGCTCACGGTTAAGAAAAACATCTTCTTCTCGCAAGCGCTCTAGTTGGCTTACCACTTCTTTAAGGTTGGTACGTGAATTTTCTAACTGCTTTATAAGTTCGCTGAAAAAGTACAGCACCCAAGGTGCCGAAAGCATCGTGAGTATAACCGCGCTGATAAAGTCATCGGGTTGTACCGCACTGCCCATGCTTACGCGAATTACGTAAGAGCCGCCAAGCGTAAAGACCAGCGAAAATACAACGAACAGAATACTTAACTTAAGCGTACCGAAGCGCTGCACAAATTGTGCAAAGCGAATAGCCCAAGAGTCATTTGGAGAATCTGAATGCATGAACGACTTATTTTTAGGATTATTTTCAACATATCCTATCAGGGTTTATGCATTACGGAAATGCTCACTGAGTTCGCAGGTTATGAAGGGTGGCTGCGCGTTCAAGTGAATCAACTCACCACGGTGCATTTTTTGTACAACGCTGTATGATTCTGGTATCGTGTAATAAAGGATTTACAACTACATAAAAATACAGCAAACACGCCCTTGACTAGATATTAAACGTCCTTACATGAATTTTTATTCACTTTGGGCAATTTAAAGGCACTTGCTATAATTTCATTGCCTACCAATAAGACGATATATCGGGTTATAACAATTTTGTTACAAAGATGAATTTATAAGTTTAACATCATGAAAATAGTGAAGATTTTAAACTATATGCTAAATCTTTGTTATGCCCCCTACTTTAGCGTTTGATTTTACATATCAATATAGGTATTTTGTACGCCCCGCAAAGCAATAATGCATAAAAATGCGGAACACGACTGGAATCCTCTAATAATAAATAACGACAAGAAAAGGCGCATAGAGCGGTAATAGTGCCAGCTCGACAAAAGACGTCTGAACAATGTTGTGATACGCAATACCTAGGCGCATCTACACGCAACGCACACCTTGCCCCAGTCAAAGGTTGAAGGAGTTAAGAGATGAGTTTATACAACCCCAACGATTCCCGGGATAACTGTGGATTTGGCTTAATCGCCCATACCCACGGAGAAGCTAGCCATACGCTAGTAGAAACTGCTATTCACGGTTTAGACCGTATGCAGCATCGAGGCGGTATTGCCGCTGACGGGAAAACCGGAGACGGCTGTGGTTTACTACTGCAGAAACCGGATGCGTTCTTCCATACTATCGCCGCAGAAAATGGCTGGAAACTCAGCAAAAAATACGGCGTTGGCATGATCTTTCTAAGCCAGGACCAGGCCCTTGCGCAAACTGCGCGTGAGGTGTTGAATGAAGAACTTGAAAAAGAAACCCTTAGTGTAGTTGGCTGGCGCGAAGTGCCTGTCGATCGCTCTGTATTGGGTGAACTTGCTCTTACCGGCGTGCCACAAATAGAACAAGTATTTGTGAATGCACCAGCAGGTTGGCGCAAGCGCGATCTTGAACGCCGCCTTTATATGGTGCGTCGACGCGCTGAAAAGCGTCTTGAAAGCGATCCAGATTTTTATGTTGCCTGCCTATCTGGGTTGGTAACTATATATAAAGGCTTGGTAATGCCGAAAGACTTACCCGCCTTTTATTTAGATTTAGCTGACGAGCGTCTGAAAAGTGCTATTTGTGTATTCCACCAGCGCTTTTCAACCAATACGCTTCCACGTTGGCCATTGGCTCAACCGTTCCGCTTCTTGGCCCACAATGGTGAAATTAACACCATTAAAGGTAACCGAGATTGGGCAATGGCTCGAGCCTCTAAATTTGCTACGCCGCTTATTCCTGATTTGAAAGAAGCAGCCCCTTTTGTTAATACCGAGGGTTCTGATTCATCGTCACTAGATAACATGCTTGAGGTATTCTTAGCCGGTGGGATGGATTTATTCCGTGCCATGCGTTTATTAGTGCCGCCTGCTTATCAAAATAACAAAACCATGGATGACGACCTACGTGCATTTTACGAGTTCAACTCGATGCACATGGAACCATGGGATGGCCCTGCCGGTATCGTATTAACGAACGGCCGCCACGTGGCATGTAACCTAGACCGAAATGGTCTTCGTCCTGCCCGCTACGTTATCACCAAAAATGGCTTCATTACCCTTGCCTCAGAAGTCGGTATTTGGGATTACGAAGAAGCTGACGTTATTGAGAAAGGCCGCGTAGGTCCAGGTGAAATGCTAGCGGTTGATACCTACACAGGTAAAATCTGGCGTTCCACTGAAATTGATGAAGAGTTAAAAGCGCGTCACCCTTATAAAGAGTGGCTCGATAAGCATATTCGTCATTTAACGCCGATTGAAGAGCTAGATGCTTCACTGATTGGAAAGCGCGTTTTTGATGACGACACCATTTCGGTATTCCATAAGCAGTTCAGCTATAGCTACGAAGAAATTCAGCAAGTTATTAAAGTACTTGCGAAAGACGGTCAAGAAGCCGTTGGTTCTATGGGTGATGATACGCCAATGGCGGTTATGTCTTCACGCCAGCGTACCGTTTACGATTACTTCCGTCAGCAGTTTGCACAGGTAACTAACCCGCCTATCGATCCATTACGTGAAAACCACGTAATGTCGCTAGCCACGTGTATTGGCCGCGAGCAAAACGTATTCAGCGAAACCTCAGGGTATGCAGACCGCGTATTGTTTAACTCGCCAATACTGATGTATACCGATTTAAAACAGTTACGTGAATTTAACCCTGATAACTACTATTCAGAAGTGGTTGAACTTCAGTATCAACCGCAAGAGGGCTTGAAGAAAGCCATCGAGCGTATTTGTAACGAAGTAGAACACTTAGTTAAACAAAAGCGTGCGGCGTTCGTGATTTTATCCGATCGCAATATCAGACAAAACCGCTTACCTATTCCAGCGGCTATGGCCGTTGGTGCAGTACAGCGCCGTTTAGTTGATAAATCACTACGATGCGACGCGAACGTAGTCATTGAAACCGCCAGTGCCCGTGACCCCCATCACTTTGCAGTATTAATTGGTTTAGGTGCTACCGCGGTGTATCCGTTCCTAGCATACGAAACCATTGAACAGCTTTGTGAAAAAGGTGAATTAGACATTTCTCCAATGCAAGCCACGTTGAACTACCGTAAAGGTATCAACAAAGGCTTGTACAAGATAATGTCGAAAATGGGTATCAGTACCGTGGCAAGTTACCGTAGTTCGAAATTATTCGAAGCTATCGGTATTAACGATGCGGTAATGGAGCTTTGCTTCAGAGGCGTTACCTCGCGCCTTCAAGGTGCTGATTTCGACGACTTCCAACAAGATACGGTTAACCTAAACCGCGTTGCTTGGTTGAAGCGTAAGCCTGTCGATCACGGTGGTTTGCTTAAGTATGTACACGGCGGCGAATACCATGCGTATAACCCAGATGTAGTCAGCACACTGCAAAAAGCAGTAATGAGTGGCGAATACAGCGATTACCAGCAGTATGCGAAACTGGTTAACGAGCGCTCTCCTGCGCACATTCGTGACCTGCTAGCGCTCGACCCACAAAGCGAGCCGGTGGATATAAGCGAAGTTGAAGACGCACAGAACTTATTCCCGCGTTTTGATACGGCAGCAATGTCTATAGGCGCGTTAAGTCCTGAAGCGCATGAAGCGTTAGCGATTGCCATGAACCGTTTAGGCGGGCAGTCGAATTCAGGTGAAGGTGGTGAGCATCCATCACGCTTTGGTACTGAAAAGAACTCGAAAATTAAGCAGGTTGCTTCTGGTCGCTTTGGGGTAACACCGCATTACTTAGTAAATGCGAATGTTATTCAAATTAAAGTGGCACAGGGCGCGAAGCCTGGTGAAGGTGGTCAGTTACCTGGCGACAAAGTGAATAAGTATATTGCCCAGCTGCGCTTCTCAGTGCCTGGTGTAACCCTTATTTCGCCTCCACCGCACCACGATATATATTCAATTGAAGATTTAGCTCAGCTTATTTTCGATTTGAAACAGGTGAACCCAACTGCACTGATTTCAGTGAAGTTAGTGTCTGAACCTGGTGTAGGAACTATTGCTACCGGTGTAGCAAAAGCCTATGCAGATCTTATTACGGTATCAGGCTACGACGGCGGTACAGGCGCAAGCCCACTTACGTCGGTTAAATATGCTGGAAGCCCGTTCGAATTAGGTTTGTCTGAAACACAGCAAGCGTTAATTGAAAACGGCCTTCGCCATAAAGTACGTGTTCAAACTGACGGCGGCCTTAAAACAGGTTTGGACGTAGTGAAAGCGGGTATTTTAGGTGCTGAAAGCTTCGGTTTTGGTACTGGTCCCATGGTGGCGTTAGGGTGTAAGTACTTACGTATTTGTCACTTGAACAACTGCGCGACCGGTGTAGCAACACAAGATCAAAAGCTTCGTGACGACCACTTCATTGGTTTGCCAGACATGGTTATGAACTACTTTAAGTTTATTGCCCAAGAAGTACGTGAAATTATGGCTGCCCTGGGCGTGACCAAGTTTGACGACCTTGTTGGCCGTACTGAGCTACTTAAAGTCATTGACGGTGTGACTGCGAAGCAAAACCGCCTTGATTTAACGCCATTGTTGGTAAGACCGAAAGCAGGTGAACATACCCGTTTATTCTGTTCACAAACCACCAATGAACCCGTTGATAAAGGTGTGCTTAACGCACAAATGCTTAAAGATGCACAACAGGCCGTTATCGATAGCAAATCGATTACGTTGAAATACCCTGTTCGCAACACTGACCGTTCAGTAGGTGCTTTATTATCGGGTGAAATTGCTAAGCACCATGGTAACCATGATTTTGAAGATACACCGATTACGGTGAATCTTACCGGTACTGCCGGTCAAAGTTTTGGCGTATGGAATGCTGGCGGCTTGCACATGCATCTTGAAGGTGACGCAAACGATTACGTAGGTAAAGGAATGACTGGCGGTAAGCTTGTTATTCATCCACCAAGAAACATGACTTACAATGCGCATGAAAGTGCCATTATGGGTAATACCTGCTTATACGGTGCAACTGGCGGTAAATTATTTGCTGCAGGCCGTGCCGGTGAGCGTTTTGGTGTACGTAACTCAGGTGCTATTGCGGTAGTTGAAGGTATTGGTGACAACGGTTGTGAATACATGACTGGTGGTATTGTTGCTGTACTTGGCCCGGTAGGCGTGAACTTTGGTGCCGGTATGACAGGTGGTTTTGCGTACCTTATGGACGACAACGACGACCTAGATAATCGTGTAAACCAAGACCTTATTGAGATTATGCCTGTTGACGGTAAAGCGATTTTAGTAGAGCACTTACGTGGTCTTATTAATCAGCATTACGAAGAAACCGGCAGCGACCATTCGTTAGGCTTGCTAACCGATTTCGCGGCAACGCTGAAACGCTTCAAGCTTATTAAGCCGAAGACCAGTGATGTGAAGAACCTATTAGGTCACATCAGTCGTTCAAGCGCAGAATTGCGCATTCAGGCTCAGTAGGAGGAGAAAAGTTTATGGCAAAGAACGTATACCAGTTTGTCGATGTTGAACGTATCGATCCGCCGAAAAAGCCGATCATGGTGCGTAAACACGAGTTCGCTGAAATTTATCAGCCGTTAAGTCAGTCACAAACCGAAGGCCAAGCAGATCGCTGCTTGGACTGCGGTAACCCGTATTGCGAATGGAAGTGCCCGGTACATAACTACATTCCTCAATGGTTAGATCTTGCCAATGAAGGTCGTATTATTGAAGCCGCTGAGTTGTCTCACAAGACGAACAGCTTGCCGGAAGTCTGTGGCCGCGTTTGTCCTCAAGACAGACTCTGCGAAGGTGCATGTACCCTAAATGACGACTTTGGCGCGGTAACCATTGGTAGTATTGAAAAATACATTACCGATACCGCGTTTAAAATGGGCTGGCGCCCAGATATGTCTGATGTTGTATGGACAGATAAAAAAGTCGCTATTGTAGGTGCAGGCCCTGCTGGATTAGCCTGTGCCGATATTCTTGTTCGTAACGGCGTAAAGCCAGTGGTATTCGACAAGTACGAAGAAATTGGCGGCTTGCTAACCTTCGGTATTCCATCGTTTAAGCTTGAAAAAGATGTAATTAAGCTTCGCCGCGAAATCTTTACCGACATGGGTGTTGAGTTTGTTCTTAAGACTGAAATTGGTAAAGACATTGAAATGCAAACCCTGCTAGATGACTACGACGCTGTGTTCTTAGGCATGGGTACGTATAAATCGATGCAAGGCGGCTTCGAAAATGAACATGTACACGGTGTTCACGATGCTCTGCCCTTCCTTATCTCAAACACAAACCGCGTGATGGGTCTTGAAAAAGACGAAGCCGACTTTGTTGATATGAAAGGTAAGCGCGTAGTCGTGCTTGGTGGTGGTGATACCACCATGGACTGTGTACGTACGTCTATTCGTCAAGAAGCCGACCGCGTAGTGTGTGCATATCGTCGTGACGAAGAAAGCATGCCTGGCTCTCGCCGTGAAGTGGTTAACGCAAAAGAAGAAGGGGTTGAATTTATGTTCAACATTCAACCTTTAGACATTGCTGTTGATAGCGAAGGCAAAGCTTGCGGTGTTAAATTCGTAAAAACCGAAATGGGTCCACCAGATATTAACGGGCGTCGTCGCCCAGTTGAAATTGAAGGTTCTGAGCACGTGGTTGAAGCAGATGCGATTATTATCGCGTTTGGTTTCCAACCTAGCCCTGCCCCTTGGTTTGCTGAGTTCGGCATTATGCTAGATGAAAAAGGCCGCGTACGCGCTCCTGCTGCTGGTAAGTTTGCTTTCCAAACATCGCACCCTAAAATCTTTGCGGGCGGTGATATGGTACGTGGTAGTGATCTTGTGGTTACCGCTATCGACGAAGGCAGAAAAGCCGCTGACGGTATCATGGATTATATTGGCGTTTAATATCCATGTGTAAAAATGCATGTTAACCGTACCTCGTTGTATGTAATCTATTTAAAAGCTCGCTTAGGCGAGCTTTTTTGTGGCCAGTATATCTAAAGCTGTAAAGAAATCCGCTCAGGGCACCTTCACCTACAACATACTTTGTAACAACCTACCGCTAGCTTTCTACAAGCGCCAATGTATAGTATATTTAACATTGAGTTAAATTTAGCGTACACAAAGTAAAATTTAACCACCATTACTAAGGCGTGTTGATCTT
>NZ_PYHU01000046.1:0-1334 GCF_003989595.1 Alteromonas sp. KS69
CTGAGGGATCCCCACGAATTTAATTTCATGTACCTCCACCCCAGGCTTCGTCTACTAAGGAGCTGTACCACTCGAGTGCAGCTTTCCATTGTCGTATGGTAAACCGTATCCTACAGGCGATAGCCCTGAGCCCAAGGTAGTGGAACGATAAAACTCTTTTTGTATTGGTGTTTGCTTGGAAGCGACGATGTTTACTTGAGGTGACTAGCATCATACCGAGCATTATGGCGACAACAGAGGCTAACGTTGTTAGTAACACCAATAGTGTAAGACGCTGCTTTTTGTAACTTTTGTTTTGTTCGTAACCTAACCCGAACCGTGTGCTTTTCATATCTCTGAAGCCTTCTTCAATTTGCATACGCTGCCGATAGATAGCGACAACTTGTTTAGATAAATGACGATGAGAAGCGAGTGAAGTCGCTAACAGCCACGGATCTTTCGCCCCTTGTGCGTGGATTTTCGAACGCTTAGATGATTTGCGTGTTCCGTCTGGGTTAGTGGCGTGACGCCCCTTGGACTTTTGTTTAAACAGAATAAGCGTACAGGCAAAGGGATTGCTTCTTACTATCTGGCTATTATCAAAACGCTTAGGTCGACCGGTTGCTTGGGCGTAAAGATGACGAATACATTGCCACGTATTTCCTCTATCAAGCGAGTAAAAATGGGGCTTACGGATACGCCCAACAATATCCCATCGTAGCGCCAAGACTTCCCTAAACCAAGGTGACTTATACCCTGCATCAGTGACGATAATAGGCCGACAGTCGGCAGGCAATATGGTGTGTAAGGTCCTTAAGAATGCCCTGTGTGTGGCTGGTTTCTCTTTGGTCTTGTTGCAATGAACTTCCTGATAAAGTGTGATGGGCCTACCTTTTAAAGATATCGCCGCACGTAAGAGAAAATGCTTTTTACGGTCATCTAAATCTGACCAATCAATTGATATGACGGGGCGTGATGTGCTGCCACAAAATAGTTGGCAAATAGCGACATAAATAAAAGGGGCTTCGCTAAGCAGATTGGGGTTTGAAAGCAAACGGTCAGCACGTTTGATTCGATGCTTCTCAAATGCTCTGGTGTTAATACCTCGGCCGATGCTTGTGACAGTCGCAGCGCTTCCATTGAGCAAACTCTTAACACAAGCAATAACTGCTTTTTGCCGAGTCTTGTGCATTTTAAAGCTGACAAGCGATACGACTTTGTTCACAATAGATAGGGCATTCATGGCTGTTTGGTCTCAGTGATGTTTGGCGATTGATCTGATCACCAAACGCCATGAATGTTCCCTTCTTTTTTATCTCACTGATTTTGCTATATTATTTGTGGGGATACCTCAG
>NZ_PYHU01000047.1:0-46968 GCF_003989595.1 Alteromonas sp. KS69
TAGCAGAACATAGCCTTATTATTTTATGCTTTTAATCAATTGCGCATCTATCAGGCTGCGTTTAACGCTTTTCGTCTTTCTTCTAGCAATTGTTGTAATCTTAGTGCACTGGCTTTTAACGTTCGTTTTTGCGTATCGTAATCAACGTAAATAATACCGAAGCGTTTCTCATAACCCAGCGCCCATTCAAAATTATCTAACAAGCTCCAAACAAAATAGCCTGTTATATTAACCCCTGCTTCAATGGCATCAGCTACCGCCTGCAAATGAGTGGTTAGATATCGAATACGCTGCTCATCGTTTACTGCCCCATCTTTTGTTAACGTATCATCACTGGCCAAGCCATTTTCAGTGATAATAAGCGGTGGTAGTGGGTAGTCATTATGCAACTGTAGCAGCAAATCAGTTAACCCTTGCGGGTAAACTTCCCAGCCCATTGCGGTAGTTTCACTTCCCTCTGGGGCTGGCAACTGACAAGGATCTTCAGAGCCATCATCGGAAACCTTAGCGCGAGTGTAATAATTCACACCTAAGTAATCTATTTTCTCAGAAATGATATCCATATCGCCATCGAGAATATCTGGCCGGTGCGCTGCCGGAATGTCATCGATAAGAGCAGGATAACAACCATGCATTAACGGTTTAATGTACCAGTCGTTGTGATGATCGTGCGCTAATTTTGTGGCACGAATATCTTTTTCATCATTAGAGTTTGGGTAAAACGGGGTAAAGTTAAGTACCACGCCAGACTCGATATTGGGTACATTTTTACGCAGTACGCGCATGCCTAAACCATGAGCCAGCAACAAATGGTGTATGGCTTTTTTACCAAACTCTTTACCCACTTTCCCTGGAGCATGAATGCCGACTTCATACCCTAAATAAGCACTACAAAAGGGTTCATTTAAGGTGGCGTATGAGAAAACGTTATCACCGAAAGCTTTACTCACCACATCCACATACTCAGCAAACGCATAGGCCGTTTTTCTATTTAACCAGCCTCCTTCATCTTCTAAATACTGCGGTAAATCCCAGTGATATAGAGTGACGTAAGGCTTTATGTTGTTTTGCTTTAGCTTGGCTAGCAAGGCAAGGTAGAAATCGAGGCCTTGTTGATTAACCGAACCATCTTTTTTAATAATTCGTGGCCAGCTAATGGAAAATCGATAAGCGTCTACATTTAACGAATCGATAATGCTTAAGTCTTCTTCCAAGCGGTTTACATGATCACATGCCACTAGGCCATGACTACCATCGGCAATCTTTCCAGGTGTATTGCAAAACGTATCCCAAATGCTTGGCTCTCTGTTGTCTGCATCGCCCTCTATTTGAAATGACGATGTCGCAACCCCCATAGTGAAATTTGATTGCATAAAAGGAGAGCCAGGTTGGGCTAAAATTTCCATGTGTACAAAACCTTATTCGAATGTGTGTATCAGCGCCTGTCTACAACAGACAATAAAAAATGAATATCACAGGCACTAACAATACTTAGATTGTGCAAAGCCAAGGTGTATTAGCGCTTTATATAAGGTGCGCTATTGGCAACTTATGTACAAAGCCGATTATATGGAACAAAGTGTAGCATTTTATGTAAGCGCTTTCATATAGAGACAAGGAGTAACAGAGAAGAATTTTACATTTTATTCACAGAAGAACACCCAGCTAAGCACTTCGCTGGGTGTCCAATAAAAGTAGGATATCTAGCACTTGCGGCGATAAAAGAACACGACGTTTCGATAACGCGAATCTTTTAGCTCGCTTTGGGTATGTTCAATGCCGTGCGTGCATCGTTAGTCAGTTTGACAAGGGCTTTTCGAACATCGGTGGAAGTTTCACAAATGGATTCAAATGGAATGAACCAGGTCGCTTCCTCGCTACCGCAATGCATACCTTCTGGAAATGCACTGTGCATAATAGGATGCTCAATATTCACGCCGATTTTATGCTGTAAAATTAACTGCATGGCATCTTGATGGTCTTCATTCATATGCGTGATCATACCGTCTGGCGGCTTATGCCACTCTTGCTCTTCAACCTGCCAGTACGCTTTATCTATCCAGTGGATTTTCCCGAACCCGCCAATAAATCGCACTCGCTCAGCGCGGATAACATAAAAGTTAAAGTCATGGGTTTGCTCATAACCCTTAGCCTGTGGAAACAATCTTAGATACTGTGCTTTCACATCCGTTTTGTTAGCGAGTTCTGCGTTGCCCATAATAGTCACTCGACCATTGGCTTGAGAATCATCTTCAGCAGCATCGAAGATGGTTAAACTGACTTTATCGTTCGCTTTAATATTACGAGTGTGCAGGGCAATATCACTAATGTAGATAATGGCATCACCGGCGGGCGTAAGGTAATAAGGAACGACCGAACCAAAGGGATACCCAGGCATTGACGTTGAATGGGTTCCTAGCACACCACTATGGTGAGTTCGGCTTAATTGTTTTGCTGAAAATGCAATGTCTTGCATGCTCATAAGAAACTCCGTCTTTTTAAATTAATGTGTAACAAACACATCGTGCTCTTGGTTACGAATAAGGTTTAATTGGGTGTGATAGCAGCGAGCTAATGTGTCTATGGTTAGCGCATTTTCAGGCCTATCATCGGCTATACACCCCTGCTCAGCCAGTAAAATCATTCTGCTGCAATAAGGTGAAATTAAATTAAGGTCGTGACTCACACATATTATGCAAAGCCCCTGTTTACTAAGACTGACCAATTGCTGCATCACCAACTTTTGATGCCGTAGGTCTAGTGCAGAGGTTGGCTCATCAAGCAGCAACAGTTTTCCAACTAAGCTGTCCTTTGGGTTTACCGGTAGTAACTGCAATATTGCTTTGCTTAAAAATACTCTTTGCCGCTCGCCCCCTGACAAGGTTTGAATATTTCGCGACAACAAGTGAGTAATGTCAAACTGCTCAGCAATCTTGCCGATAATATGATGTCGATTGTCAGGCGACTCAATAATATGATGACGCGCTAACTGCAATATTTCATCTACTACAAAGCCAAAAGGGGTAGACGCACTTTGCGCCATGACCGCGCGATAGTTTGCAAGCTTTCGCAAACCTATTTCACTTAGGGCCTCACCGTTAAACAAAAGCGTGCCTTTATCAAGCGGCGCTAGGCCGCCTATCACAGTAAGCAGGGATGATTTCCCGCAGCCGTTTTCGCCCGCAAGGGCAATAAATTCCCCCGCATTAAACACAAGATTAAGGTTGCACAGTAGCTGTCGTTTTCCCCTAATAACATCGACATCAATGAGGGTGAGTAGGGTTTCATGCGTCTGTGATTCAGCGTGGTTACAGCGAGCCATTAAATACCCCTTTTTGTTGCCATAGCAGATACAAGAAAAAAGGTGCTCCTATGGCGGATGTGACAATACCTATAGGGATTTCCATTGGAGTGAATAATGTACGAGCCAACGTATCGGCAACCGTTAACAACAGTGCCCCCATTAATGCACAAGCAGGAATGAGTACATTGTGATTGACGCCAAATAATGTGCGGCACATGTGCGGCACAACTAAACCCACAAACCCGATAATGCCGCACAGAGCGGTTGCTAAGGCGACAGCAAATGCCACCAACCACAGTATAATTTGCTTATAACGCGCTACATTCAGCCCCATGTAAGCCGCCTCGTTTTCACCTAGCGCCAATAAATTAAGCGCATTACGAGACATCATTAAACCTGTAATAGCGATAATGCCGGCTGCTGCCACCAGCGCGCATAAGGTCCAACTAGCGCCTGCTAAACTGCCCATAGTCCAATAGGTAATTTGGCGAAGTGCATCGTCGCTGGCCACATAGCTAATGGCGCCAATAATGGTGCCGGTGAAAGCATTTATTGCTACCCCTGCAAGTATTAGCGTAGCCACCGAGACACCTTGCGCACTATTAGCAAAACGTAACACGGTCCACACGGACAATAACGCCCCGCCAAACGCCCAAAGTGCCACCCAAACAGAGGCGAGCGCGGGTACGAGTGGCGGCACTATAGCCATGCTGACTGCTGCTGCAGCCGCGGCGCCACCGGCAATACCGATTAAACCTGGATCCGCCAATGGGTTTCTTACCAAGCCCTGCATAGCACAACCTGACACTGCCAATAGCGCCCCAATAAATAAGGTCATAATAACCCGTGGTAGTCGCAGTTCAGTAAGTACGTACCAATGCGTACTATTAAATGTAGTTGAAGCGCCAAGTGGCGTTGCCTCTCGATTAACGCCGCTTTCCTCAATAGAAGCCCCTTGAGAAAAAAACGGCCCTGTTAGCTCAGAGAGTTCATGCCACACCAACTCTCCCACATTAATCGATAAGCTGCCGCTCACAACGCCTACGTAAGCGCTTAGTACCAACAGTGCACCAAGAAGTGTTAGGCCATGCCGATTGCGCCTTGCTCTTGTTGAAAGCAGGTTTACCATGACGGCTGATACATTATTTTTCTGCATCTTTTCAGGCAGCGGGTTATTTGTCACCGGGGGCTTTGTCGGCGACGCTTTTGCCAGCGGCGAGCTAGTGGCAGAGCCGTGGGTTGAGGTAGACGCTGTCACTCGAACCTTCCCATACCCTGGGTGTCTGTCTTTGTGCTTTTATCTACGCCGGTACTTTCTGCAATAGGGCTTTTAGCAATACTCACTTGAATAGCCTGCTCTTGAATGACACCATTTTGAATTGCAGACTGGGAGCTCACCGGTTCTTGCATTGGGGTATCTGCCGCTTTGATAGATAAAGCACGTAAGCCATGTTCAGCAACGGCTTTTAGCGCAATCGCAAAACGGGGGGACAATCCTAGACCAATACTGCTATCCATTGCTTTGACCAAACAATGTTGGCCCGCAAATGTTGCGGCAATAGCATGGTGTGAACACAGAGAACTCAGGGCATTTTCGCCATGCAACATATGTCCTGCTGCAAACACGACATCGGGATTTCGCATAAGCACTGACTCGGCATCCATCAATTTGTAGCCATTGAGATCGCTTGCAATATTGGTCATACCCAAGGTATCAAACAGTGCTTGCGGTACAGTTTTGGCCCCTGCCACGGTAATGCCTCTATCATTATTCGCTACCACGAAAAGCGCATTAATAGTGTTGGGGTAACCTGTACTTGCGTAAGATGCTATTGCTTCGGAATATTGCCTTTGCTGAACGTCCACTTGACGATGTAAGTCAGTAACAAGCTGCTCGGCTTTCTCTACCGCCGACACTCTGTGACCAATATCAAACACCATCTCGCTTAAACCGTCTATGTCTTTTGAGACATGATAAACGTGTACATCAACCCCTGCTTTGGCAACTTGCTCTAACATGGGTTCTGGGCCTGTGGCACTCGCTCCTAATAGCAAAGAAGGCTGTTGGGCAAGCACGCCTTCTGTACTAAGTTGACGAAAATAGCCTAGTTTTGTTACCTCAGTCGCCGCCGCGGGAAACATACTTGTGCTGTCTGTTGCCACCACCCAATCACCCCGCCCTAGCGCGTAAATAATTTCCGTCACACTACCGCCCGCAGCAATAATTCGAGGCGTGTCAGCTTGCTGGTTTTCATGTACCGAAGATGCGGACTGTGCTGTGTGGGTATTAGGTGCTGAGGATGTAGCGGCAGCATACGCGCCGCCACTACCTAAACACCAAAATACACTTATCACGCTTAGCCTATGTAGCACCTTTTTCGTGCTAACTAAGCTGGGTAATTTGGTTTTAGCCATTAATTACTCCTCGGTAACAGGATCGGCGCGGAAGCTGTAAGCGCCGGACGTTCCGTCTTCATCGTAGTAGCTAGTAATTTGAAATTTAAATACGCTATCACCTGCCGATATCAGGTATACCCCGAACTGTGAGTACAACAAGTGACTTGTGCTGTCATAGTAGTACCAGTTGTTAGCGGTAAACGCGTAGTCACTGACAGTTTCAGCACTGAAACCATAAAATGCAGCGGCTTCGGTATCTATGCCTGCATAGGTATCAGCATCGGTGCGAAGTACGGTTGCATCTTCGGCAATAGATAAGGCAAATTCACCTGCGCCATCAGCACAAGGTATTGTGATGTCCCATGCATCGGTTTCTGTTACTTCTTGCTGCAAATCGAAATCGACGTAGATAGGCGACGTACACCCTACTGCGTTAACACTTAGCGGTACTTCTTCTGCAAACGTGGTTTGCCCATCAAGTACACTTTGATGCATTACGCCCAATGTAATTTCGCCGATACCACGCCCTTCAGTCACAATGTCAGTCACATGGAATTTGGTGTAATTTTCATCTGATGACACCACGTAGTAAGTATCGCTGGCCGCGGTCACTACATGGGTAGTGGTATCATAATTATAAAAAGTATCGCCAATAACGGCAGACTCGGTATCGGTAGAAAAAGCGTCGGTATCTGGCACATCGCTCGTTGTTACGGCTAAATAATCATCAAGCTCGCTATCAGCGGTCGCACTTAAAAATAAGTCTGCCACAGCTGCCCCACTATCATCGTAGAAGTCACTGTTGTTGGCAGTAAAGTAGACACTTACTGGCGTCTCTTGTGCTGTATTTAAAAATACCGACGTGCGTTTAAAGCCGATATCCCAAGTGGTGTCGCTCGCGGCTTCTTCTTCGGTAAGCGTAACCTGGGTTTGTGTATCTAAATCAAAATACACGGCAACCGGTTCAGATGTACTACCTGTGCTGTACGGCCCATAAATTGTAGCCACTTCATTACTGGTTTCACCTTCATCACCCGCGCTGTCATCGGTTTCGTCACCTGAATTATCGGCGCTGTCTTCACCACTATCTTCACCACTTTGATCAGGGGTTTCAATAACTGGATCGCTACTATCAGAGCCACCGCAGGCTACAAGCCCCAATGTCATCGCAAGTAATAATGCTAAATATGTTTTATTCATGTGTATGTTCCTTTTTAAGTGGTGTGTTTAGCCGTTGTTATTAATCGATTAAACGGCGCCTATGCTTACTTCTCTTATTTGCTTTTTTATTGTTAGGTTTTTCTGTCTTTAGGTAGTTGTTCTTAAGTGCTCGGTTTCTACAGACGAATTAGTATTGATAACTCACGCCTAAATAAACTCGGCGAGCTGAAATAGGCCGAGCATCAAAAGCCCCCGCCGAAAGTGAATCGGGTGAGCGATGTTCATCGGTAAGGTTTTCAACCCCCAAGCGGGTTTGCCAGTGGCGAGAAAAGTCATGCTGCACCACGGCATTTAAGGTGGTGTAGCTGTCTTTCGCGGTAACGGTGTAACCAGAGGTGGGAGAGACGTCGTTTTCATGCACGCCATACAATTGAACGCTGGTATCACTTTTATCAAATTGGTAGGTCACTGAGGCTTTCACTAAATGAGTGGGCCGTTCGGGCAAGCGCTCAGAATCACCATCTTCGGCATGTAAGTAGCTATAGTTAAGTTGCCACTGCCAGTTATCGTTTTGCGCGCTTACGCTCAAATCAGCACCGTAAAGCGTGGCTTCATCGAGGTTTTCGTACATAGAGATATCAAGTCCGGCCTCTTGTGATGCTTCTACATCTACCGCGGTGGTAATAAAGTCTTCTGCTTCTGTGTAATGAAAATCGATATCGGCCTGATACCACCATCGACTTTGTTTCGGAGTTAATCGCCCATTCAATCCTACATTGGCGCTCAGCGCCGTTTCTGGCACAAGGTCTTCATTGCCCAATACCATGTAACCTAGGTTGCTGTGATCGAACACGTAGTAACGCTCTTTTAAATTAGGTACTCGATAACTGGTACCACCGCCGCCACGTACTTGTAGTGTGATTTCATCAAGTTTCCAGCTTTGACTACCACTGAGCTTTGCCGCCGTATGCCAACCAAAATCAGAATCATTTTGTACTCGAAGGCCCAATAAGGCTTGAGTATCGTTTTGCTGCCAATTAGCTTGCAAGTACGCTTCGGTGCTTTCTCGGCTAACATCGTTAACTTCTACCGTTCCCGTTGCCACATTTTGCTGGTCTAAGTTATCAGCATGGGCTACCAATCCCCCTACCCACTCAACATCACCCAAAGATAGAATTTTCTGCGCCTCAATTTCCGCTAATTGAATATCGGTTTGGCGCAAGCCATTGGTATTACCGCTTTGTTCATCGTGAGACAAATAGCGCCCATTAACATGCCAATTCTGCTGTTCAGCAAGTTTTACATCGTGCTGCCATTGGGTAACGCTAGACACATAACTGATAATGCTAACTTGCCCTGGAATAGCGGACTGAGGTTTGTCTTTCTGTTCATCTAGCCATTGGCCTTTGTAACTAAAATCGAGGTCATTGATACCTGTTGATAAGGAAAACTGCACAAAGGATTTATCCACCGCACCACCATCTTGAGACACGGTATTAGGGTCATAATCGAAGCCGGGGTTCGTAATATGCTGTGCGGTCAATCCTAGCTGCCAGTGCTTTATCTCTTTAGCCGCACTAACCTTAGCCGTGTGCCCTAGGGTATCGCTGTCGAGCCCATCATCACTGTAGTGAGAAAGTTCATAGTCGGCGGATAACTGTGAGCCTTCTGGCACATCAGTAATAATATTGATAACGCCCCCCATGGCTGAACTACCGTAAAGAACCGATGCTGCGCCGCGTACAATTTCAATCTGGCGAATGTTGGCAACACTAATTTGGTCTAAGTCGACTGAAGAGCCTGTAGGAGAGATAACTGGCTGTCCGTTAATTAACACCAACACATGGTCGCCGTTAAACCCATTCAGCTGTACGTTGTAGCCGTCTTTTTGGCTGCGCCGAACTACCACACCGGGCATCACTTCTAACACTTGCCTTAACGTTCCCTTGCTAAGCCTGGAAATTTCCGCTTTATCTACCACATCGATTTTTACCGGTGATGCACCTAAAAGCTTGGGTGTACGTGTTCCCGTTACCACAACGCGTTCAACCGGCGCCTCGGTTTCGGCTAGGGCGTATGTTGGCAGTAGCGTGCTCGCTAATAGCAAAGTAACAGTGTAAGAATGATTCATTTAATTTACTTTCTAATCAATAATGCAAATGATAACAATTTGCATTTGATCTTATTTATTTGAAGAGAAAAAGCAAGTGCTATTGGTAAATAATATTAACTATGAAACGTCAAACTATTAAAAAGGCAGGAGAACACAGCAGGTATTTGTAATATTTAAATAAAAATGTAAACGCATACAATCAAACAATGTAAGCGCTTGCATTTTCATTTTCGCCCCCTATACTGACCAACAAAGTGTTAACAAATACCGAACCAATTCGTTAACGCAAAGTAACCAACAAGCCAAATGCGAACACGAAATTTCGTTTACTAACAAGTGAATTCAGGGCGTTACCTATGAATCAAACAATAAAAACCACGGCTGGGTCTACAACCACCAGTCAACTTGCGTTAGCTACGTTAACGTCGTTATTTTTTATGTGGGGTTTTATTACCGCACTGAACGACATCCTTATTCCTCATTTGAAAGCGTTGTTCTCGCTTTCTTATACTCAAGCTATGCTGGTGCAATCGTGCTTCTTTGGCGCCTACTTTCTTATTTCTATTCCAGCCGGAAAGTTAGTGAGTGCGACCGGATATCAAAAAGGCATTGGTGTGGGGTTAATTACTGCTGCAGTAGGCTGTGTGCTATTTATTCCTTCAGCGCTTTTCACTCAGTATTGGATGTTCTTAGGGGCATTGTTTGTATTAGCTTCAGGTATCACTATTTTGCAAGTGGCTGCAAACCCCTTGGTAACCATTATGGGTAACCCAGATACCGCTTCTAGTCGACTCACCATGACCCAAGGGTTTAACTCGTTGGGTACTACAGTCGCGCCAATTATTGGTGGCATCGTATTATTTGGTGCCCATGAAGGAATGGAAAACGCAGCAGTAGATGCAAATGCGGTAGTCCTTCCCTATTTAACATTGGCCGCTGTATTAGTGGCCATGGCTGTGGTTATGGTTAAAGTGAAGCTTCCCTCACCCACGCACAGTGAAATGGATGTCGCTACCACGACAGATACCGGTTTATTAAAACATCGCCACCTGTCATTGGGTGCGCTAGGTTTGTTTTTATACGTAGGCGCTGAAGTTGCGATTGGCAGCTTCTTGGTAAACTACTTTGGACTAGAAAGCATTAAAGGCATGAGCGAAAGCCAAGCGTCTAAATACATCGCCTATTATTGGGGTGGCGCTATGGTAGGGCGTTTCATTGGTGCCGCGGTAATGCAAAAAGTGGCCGCGGGCAAACTACTGGCCGTAAACTCATTTGCCTCATGCACACTTATAATTGTTTCGGTATTCAGCAGCGGTAATATCGCCATGTGGACTATATTAGCCGTTGGCCTTTGTAACTCTATCATGTTCCCTACCATTTTCAGCTTGGCATTAAAGGGCTTAGGCCAAAAAACCGCACAAGCTTCAGGCATGTTGTGTTTAGCCATAGTTGGCGGTGCTATTGTACCACTGCTGCAAGGTGTTATTGCTGACAACGTGGGTGTTCAACTTTCTTTCTTATTGCCGGTTATTTGCTATTTATATATTGCTTATTACGGGCTTCGTGGTGCTACCGTTAACTTGGCTGCTAGCCACAAATAAACAAGGGATTTTTATGAAACTAAGTTCATATTCATTAATTGCCGCAGCATTGGTTATGGCAGGTTGTCAGCCAGCGACAGACGAGGCTAGCACGCCGAAAACTGAGCTGACTGAGCAAGCATCACAAAAATCAGTACCCGACTTTTGGCCTGAAATTACCTTTAGTACAGAAAACAGCGAAGCGGTGGAAGCTAAAGTAGACGAAATCTTATCTACTATGACCCTTGAGCAAAAAGTGGCGCAAACTATACAGCCTGAAATTCGCGATGTGACTCTAGAAGACATGCGTACCTACGGGTTTGGTTCGTACTTAAATGGCGGTGGTGCATTTCCCAATAATGATAAGCACGCTACACCTCAAGATTGGATTGCCATTGCCGATGCCATGTATCAAGCATCAATAGACGACTCTGTTGACGGAAGCACCATTCCAACCATGTGGGGAACCGATGCAGTACATGGTCACAACAACGTCATTGGCGCTACCTTGTTTCCACATAATATTGGTTTGGGTGCGATGAACGACCCTGCCATTATCACTCAAATTGCCGAAGCGACTGCCAAAGAAGTACGTGCGACTGGCATTGATTGGATATTCGCGCCAACTGTTGCGGTAGCCCGTGATGATCGTTGGGGAAGAACCTATGAAAGCTATTCAGAAGACCCTGCCATTGTAGGCGCTTATGCCAAGGCTATTGTATCTGGCATGCAAGGCGATATTGCCAGTGGCAGCATTGACGATAACCATGTTATCTCAACGGTAAAGCACTTTATTGGTGATGGCGGAACACAAGGTGGCGACGATCAAGGTAACAACATTGCCGACGAAGAAACCTTATTTCGCATTCACGCACAAGGCTACGTTGAAGGCTTAAATGCTGGCTCACAGTCGGTAATGGCCTCATTCAACAGCTGGCATGGCAAGAAAATTCACGGCAGCAAATATTTACTTACTGATGTGCTAAAAGACAAAATGGGCTTTGACGGCTTTGTAGTCGGTGATTGGAATGGTCACGGTCAAATTGAAGGCTGTACTAACGAAAGCTGCCCACAAGCTATGAATGCAGGGCTTGATGTCTTTATGGTGCCTACCAGTGCTTGGAAACCTTTGTACGAAAACACCATTGCACAGGTCAAATCTGGTGTTATCCCACAGTCTCGTTTAGACGATGCGGTACGCCGCGTATTGCGGGTTAAAGTGCGCATGGGTCTGTTTGAGCAACCTTCTCCGGCTAACCGTGCGTTATCAGGCAATAGCGAGATTATTGGTGCACAAGCTCATCGCGATATTGCTCGTTCAGCGGTTCGAAAGTCGCTAGTGATGCTTAAAAACCAAGATAACTTGCTGCCCCTAGCGCCAAATATGAACGTGGTTGTTGCTGGCGATGCTGCCCATAATATAGGTAAGCAATCAGGCGGCTGGACTATAACGTGGCAAGGCACGGGTAATAAAAATAGTGACTTCCCAGGTGCAACCTCTATTTTTGAGGGTATTGAGCAAGCGGTTAGCGAAGCGGGCGGAACGGCTACGCTATTTGAAGGAACAGCGTTTGAAGCGGGTGTGATTGAAACCGCTTCAAAAGCAAAACCTGATGTGGCGATTATCGTATTTGGTGAAAATCCTTATGCTGAAGGCAATGGCGATATTTCAAATGTTGAATATCAACGTGGCGACAAGTCAGATCTTGCGCTGTTGAAATCTTTCCAGGGCCAAGGTATTCCTGTGGTGTCTGTTTTCATTACCGGCCGTCCATTGTGGGTAAACCCAGAAATTAACGCCAGTGATGCATTTGTAGTAGCCTGGTTACCTGGCTCTGAAGGCCAAGGTGTTGCCGATGTATTGTTCACCAAGAAAAACGGTGACATAAAATACCCTATGCACGGTAAATTGTCATTTTCATGGCCAGCAACGCCGACCCAAATTGTGAACAAAGATGATGGTGAAACTGCACAGTTTGCATATGGCTATGGATTAGCGTTCGGCGAGTCTGATCCTATCGAAGCGCCGCTGTCTGAGTCGACTGGCGTTGATGCAAACGCACCGTTACCTGCTCATGATATTTACGTACTTTCTACACAAAAGCCTTGGCAACTAATGATTAAAGACGCCTCGGGTGATACTAGGGTAGCAAGCAATACGGTGAAATCTGAAGGCGCAAGTGTACGTACCACCGACCGCATGGTGCAAGAAGATAGCCTATCGCTAACGTTTACTGACAAAGCGACTGTAGGCTTCTATTCGCCCTTCCCTGAAGATATGCGTGATTACAGTGAAGATGGATCGGCACTTGTGCTTGATGTGAAATTAGCAGAAGGCCTAGATAACCTTAGTGTGTCTATTGGTTGTAGTAGTCGTGATTGCGGTGTGTCGTTGCCGTTAAATAGCTTCGCGGCGAATTCAAACGAATGGCAAACGGTTGTTATTCCTTCACGCTGTTTCGTAGAAGCAGGCGCGTCATTTGCTGAGCTTTTCTCACCATTTGCGCTTAACGCTAACGCGTCGGCATCGTTATTGGTATCTAATGTACGCTTTGAAGCAAATGCTCCTAGTGATGATGCGCTAATGTCAGACATTGCGTGCCCATAGCGAGTGATTGCTGGGCTAGCGAGTTAATGTTTAGTTTAGCTGGGCTTAGCTTCGCCTATCTGGGCTTAAGTTAACCTTACCTAGCATCTAGATTACAAACATCAAAAACGGGAGCATAGGCTCCCGTTTTTGATGTTTGTAAACTAGGTGTTTTAGTTTTTAGCCGCGATGAAACTAGTCTGATCCTTGTGGCATTAGATGAGCTGGAATAGGTGCACGTCGACTTTGGATTTTGGGCCCATACCACGTCGTAAGGTAATCTAAGATGACAGGTTCAGCCTCACCTAAGGGCCATAACTTTTGTGTGCTTTGCATCCAGCGAATAGTTTCAAGCCAACGTTCGCGGCTCATTTGATTTTGCGAAATAAGCTTAGCGGAATGACAGGCAGTACAGTGTGCAGCCACCATATTATGCCCCGTAGCATCAACAAGCCCTGTCGCGGGGTTGAGCTTATGTTCGTTAGCTAGCGTTACTAGTGATGTAGCACATAACACCGATAGCATTAGCGCGCTTCTCTGCCTGCTCATTGGCTACACTACCTTTACTGCAATGCGATGACACGCATTGTTTAAGTAACCTTTGGGGTTCCAACCAGGTAACACCATTGGCTGAGAACGGCCATTTGCATCTTCAGCTCGCGCCCAAATTTCATAGTAGCCAGCCTGCTTGAAGTTAATTTCTGAATTAAAGTGCTGCCAAGCATGCCTATTAACTGGCTTCGACAAAGTACTTTGTTGCCAAGTTTGCCCAAAATCAATTGAGGTGAACACCTTGGCTATTGAAGCTTCGCCGCTCCATGCATGCCCGCGTACTGCCAACGCTTTGCCCTTGTTGTGCTCGGCACCGGACTTGGGGTGGGTAATCAAGGATTTCACCGGCATGGCTTCAATAATACACATTTCGTCTTCTGGCACACTCGTGCCTGGTGCGACTGGTTTGCACGGCACACGATAGGCATTGCCGCCCATTTTCGCGCCATCGTGTACCCGATCGCGAATAACAATTTTAGACAGCCACTTACCCGATGTGGAAGCAGGCCAACCGCCAAACATTAACCGCATAGGGAAGCCGTTCATAAGCGGTAACGGTTCGCCATTCATTTCAAAAGCAATTAACGATTCATCTTCTAGCGCTTTGCCAATAGGTACGCCACGAGAGATAGCTGCTTTGCCCGGCGTTCGACTCAAATGCAAGTCTTCACCGTAGTAACCAATGTAGACAGCATCATCTTTGATACCTACTGCGTTAAGTACGTCTTTTAAACGTACTCCCGTCCATGACGGGCAGCCTACCGCGCCGGTAGTCCATTGATTTCCGCTGGCCGCAGGCGAAAATTCAGCTCTACCATTACCGCCACACTCAAGCGTTAATTGATAGGTGTAGTGTTTAAAATTGGCTTTAAGCTCACTTAACGTGAAAGTGCGTGATGTTGCTGCCGACTCCCCTTCAATAGTGAGTGTCCACGCATTTTCATCAAAATCTTTAGGCGTTATTTCAGGTACAATCCCGTTGTTTCGCACAAATAATTTCGACGCTGGCGTAATCTTATCGTCAAGTAAATGCGCGGGTGTTTCGGCGTTAATAGGCCTGTCGTTTAATACCACTAACCCGTCTTTACCTTCAATGCTAAAGGGCGTTTCTGTCTGTGCTAATGCTGCGGGAATAAGCCCTGCTGGCATAAAACGGCCATAAACAATTTCTGCGCCTAGTAATAATGAGAGGGTTTTAAATCCTGATAGAAAACCACGGCGTGTAAGGCCATCGGTTTTTCTGCCAAATACCTGTTCGTCGGCGGCGATAGGATTTTCGGCGTAAAGGGCATGTATACCGGTTTTGTTTACTAAAGGCTGTTGGTCTGATGATTCAGAATGCGTGCTCACACCCTGCTTAGATTTGTTTGAGATAGGCACGCATTGCCTCCTTTACGAGTGCATTTTTGACGAAAAACTAACTTAAAAAAGCTAACTCAAGAACTAGTTCAAAAACAGATAACCTAAAATAAGCAAAGCTATCCACAGGGTTTCAGTCACAATAAGTACAATAGGTAACATGCCCACTTCAGCCAATTTACCTAAGTTTGATTTCATACCGATGGCAGTAATTGATACCACAAGGAAAAAGCGTGATATCTGTGAACCTGAATCGATAACCACTTCAGGTAGGGTAACAAAACTATTTAATAGCATAAGAGCCACAAAACCCACTAAGAACACGGGTAGTTTAGGCATCTCGCCATCGAGATCCTGCACGCTGCTGTGTGCACGTTTTACTATCACCATCATGATCATAACAACAGGCAATAACATGGCAACTCGCACGAGTTTAGTGAGCGTAGCCATATCGCCGGCATCTTCAGATACCGAATAACCGGCCCCTACCACTTGGGCCACATCATGAATAGTACCGCCTAGGAAAATACCCGCTTCGGTATCGTTCATGTTTAGCTGACCTGCGATAATCGGGTAAACAATCATAGCGATAGTCGACATGGCCGTTACACCAATCACCGTGAGCAAAGTATCTCGTTCATGGTTTTTGCCAGCAGGCAGAATAGTAGAAATCGCTAATGCCGCAGAGGCGCCACAAATGGCTACCGAGCCGCCAGTTAGTGCGCCAAAGCGTTTCTGCATTCCTACGCTTTTTGCCATTACCACGCCCAACACTATGGTTGAGAAAATAGCAAAGGCAAGCATTGCCGCAGTTTGCCAACCGAGTACGACTAAGTCGTCCAAAGCAATGCGCAAACCAAGCAGCACTACACCGGCACGCAATAGCGTGCTGGCAGTGAAATCAATGCCGCATTTGCACACCCCATCGGCCTGATACAAAAATGAGATTGCCATACCCAGTAACAGCGCGAACAACATGGCAGGGGCGCCATAATGCTCACTTAAAAAAAGCGCTGCCATACCGGTTATTGTAGCAATACCAAAACCAGGCCAAATCGATTTACACTTTGCGGCAAACTCGGTCATAACAATTAACGCTCAGCAGCAACAAGTGCCACTAACACTTGGCGCTTTCTTTCACCCGAGAAGGGACGGCGGCCATGCATCGCACGATAGTTATCAACCAAGGCAACATCACCGTCTTGCCACTCGAGGTCGAAAGTAAACTGCTGCGACAATTCAGCAATTCGCTCTAACCCTTCTTTTGGAATAGCAGAGCCATCGCCAAAGGTGATGGCTGAAGATGGATTTTCACGCACACCTTTCCACCCCATGTAAGCCGCGATTAATTGGTTATAAAATGAATGTGAACCATCGCCTAAATCAATAACCGCGGGTAACTCAGGAGTAACGGCGCGTAAGCTACCATCTTCCAACCATTCCCAGCTGTAGCCGAGCTCTTTTAATTTGGCTTCGCCTTCTGCTGTACTTTTTACACTTAACGTGCTTTTCCAGCTGCGGCCTTGACCAGAATTAGCATCATCGGCAGCAGGCATGGTGGTAGTGTACTTCAAGCCTTTTTCAGCAAAATCGCTAGCAAGCGTTGGGTTTTCAGCCTTTAATGCTTCAAACAATTTATCTGAACGGCATAAGGGTGTCGCACCACCCTCGTCGGCTGCTGACTGGCAGTAAAAGAATACTTTGCTAGGTGAAATTGGCGTTTGTGCCATTTCGTGATGTAAGAAAATTTCTACATCTTTAGGCGCTTCGTTTGCAGTAAAAACCCGTTCTGTGAAATTAATGCGAACTGCATTAGATAGCGACTCTTTGTAGGTGAAGTTTGCATAACCAAAACCGGCTGAAAAAATATCAAAGGTTTCCGCAGAGTTTAAAGGAAACCCTCTAAACAACAACGCCCCCGATATGGCGAGTTGTGCTTCTAGCTCAGCCTGATTTTGTTGAATAAACATCACCGTTTCTTCAACGGTTTTACAGCCATCGTTATTCACCACAATTTGCGGGAAGACTTGACCGTTATAGCGGTGTTGGGTTGGCACATTGGCATATTCGATTGCGTTGCTCATAGTACTCTCCTAGTCGTAAATAGGGTGGAAACGATTAAAGGCTGCTTCACAGAAGTGCCCCGGATCGTTAAAACGTCGATTCATGTTAAGCGCACAAATAGCCTGCATTTCTTCGTCGGTAAGTTCAAAATCAAACAACGCTAAGTTCTCACGCATTCTTTCAGGCTTCGACGTTTTAGGGATAATGGCATTGCCACGTTGTACGCCCCAGCGAAGTACCACTTGTGCAGGTGTTCTTCCATGAGCCGTAGCTGCTTTTTTCACGACGTCTTGCTCTAGTACCGACTCCGTTTTATCCGCCATTTCTAGCTCAAGATAAGACAGTGCACCAAGTGGCGAGAACGCAGTAACGTTCATGTCGTAGTCTTTCGCTAAACGAATCAATCGTTCTTGTGTTAGGTAAGGGTGTGACTCAATTTGCAACATGGCAGGCTTGATACGGGCATAGCTCATTAGGTCGTGAAGTAGCCCAGTGTTGTAATTACACACACCAATACGGCTTACTTTTTTGCTATCTACCAAACTTTCCATGGCTTCCCATGTTTTATAAAGTGGAACAGGCGCCAACTCCATCGTTGGGTTCTCTTGCGTAGTATCGTAAAACCACTCTGGTGGATAACGAGTTTCAATAGGTACAAACTTTTGCGCTATTGGGAAATGAATAAGGTACAAGTCGATATAATCTAGCTGTAAATCGCTCAATGTTTTTTCAAGTGCTAGCGGCACATGCTCTGGCGCGTGGAAGGTATTCCAAAGCTTAGATGTGATCCAAAGCTCTTCACGGGTACAAAGACCATCTTTAATAGCACGCTGAATACCTTCGCCCACTTCTTTTTCATTACCATAATCAGCGGCACAGTCTAAATGACGATAGCCTGCCTTTATGGCCTCGTATGCTGTATCAGCACAAATGGCGGTATCTACCTTCCAGAAACCAAACCCAACCTCAGGAATTTTCTCTAACGCGTTCATATCTTTAATCCTGTTTAATAAAAAAGACTTTAGTCTTGTATAAGACATAAGTTATTATAGGACGCATGCCATGTCAACAAAGTGTTAACAAAATAAATTGGGCACTCACTTTTTGATACTCGCGAAGTGGTTTTTGTGTTTATAACGAAGTGACGTTATTGAATGACGGTCTACCGAAGCCCTTATTTTGTAGGTATAACTTTAAAGGTCCCTGGTTTTAAAGGCATCGCTATTAAAGCGTAGAATGCTGATAGGAGCTGCATTAAAAGTAGCAGCAATATGTACAGAGTGTGGCGATTTAAAAAGGTTGTGCGCTAAGCGAGTAGAAGGGTTGCTAGCCCTGATTTAATCGAGCTCTACTTGGTAATGATAGTGATCGCTCCTACATTTGCTTTCGCGATATTCAATCAGTTTACCGTCTATAGACTCTGTCACCCGTGTTACCAGCAACAACGGCTCGCCGGCCTTTATTTGTAGTAGCTTGGCATCGTTATCTGAGGCCAGTACCGCTTTAATACCGTCTCGGGTTTTAAAGACGGTTTGATTAAAATCTGTTTGGTAAAAATGGTATAAGGTATGTGGAATATCTTTGCGTTCGTGCATACCGGCAAAGTATTTAGCAGGCAGGAAAATCGTTTCCAGCATACAAAACTCGTTATCTAAAATGCGGCGACGTTCAAGTTTTGTCACTCGCTCTTTACCGGATAGATTTAGCGCGGTTTGTACGTTTTTATCTGGGGATATGAGTTCTATGCCAAGCAGCTCGGCTTTGGGTAGGTCTGCCCCCTTGCCATCAGCTTGCAACGGGAAAAATCGAAACAGGGCATCTTGTGCAGTATGCTCGGAAACGAAGGTACCTACACCCTGGCGACGTGTTACAATTTTCGTGTCGGTAAGCAAGGTTAACGCTTTACGAACTGTGCCTTGGCTAACGTTAAATTCATCAGCTAGTCTGAACTCGCTTGGCAACATTTCACCAGGCTGCCACCGGCGCTCCACAATGAGCTGCTTTATATACTCGGCAACTTGCTGATAGAGCGGTTGGAACGCAAGACTGGGACCACTTAGTTTGTGGTCGAACTGAGATGAAGACATGAAACCCTAACCTAATGCTTAATTTTTGTTGTTATATCATACACAAGAGTTATAGCGCATTTTTGATGTAAATCACACTCAACTACAGGTGTAGATGCAAAATGTTACTTGAAACCCTAGTCCCTATGTTCATTCTATTGGGCTTTGCTACTGTACTGCAAACCTTAAGTGGGTTTGGCTTTGGGTTAATGGTGGTATCTAGTTTTACCTTGTTTAATTTACTTCCCCTTACCGCCACCACTTTTTTAATTAGCGCTTTAGGGTTAGTTAACTCAACCAGTATTGTCTTGAAGAATGTTCACCTTATCCACCGCAAAGCCTTCACGCTTGTGTTGATTGGTGGCATACCTTTTATCGCAGTAGGCTATGCTCTGCTTGAATACCTTTCCGCTGGATTGTCGATTTGGTTAAATATTCTGCTTGGGCTGGCAATATTAACCTGCTGTTTGCTACTTATTGTGAAAAGAAGCCAATCTGCTGCCTCAGGCAAAGGGTGGGGCTTTTTGGTGTCTGGTGCATTGGGCGGCATATTAGGCGGGTTATTTTCTACTTTTGGGCCACCTGTTGTATTTCAGTGTTATCGCCAGAATTGGTCTGTGCACGAAGTGCGATATACCCTGCTTGCAATCTTTAGTGTTACCGCGCTTATCCGTTTAGCCATGGTACCTTTTGGGACACTGCCCGATCATACTACGGTTGTATCTACCCTCTTTGCTATCCCCCTGATCTTAATCTTTACGCGCATTGGTAGGCTACTAGCTGCGCGAGTTGAACCAAGCGTGGTAAGATTACTGGCCATTAGTACATTAGCGCTTAGTGGGCTAACCTTGATTCTTCAAAACGTGCCCCACGTGTTTAACTAAACACAGGCTAGAAGCATCAACTGATAGCAATAACGCCATTCGCCGTTTCTCATACAACCCACACTTGTAATATTTTGCACTGAAAAGTGTAATTGCTCGTTGACAGCCAAGTTACATTTCATTAACTTATGTCTTATATAAGACACGAAGAGTGAAGTGATATGAGTAATGCATTTTCGGTAACCGAGCCAGACTGGAACAGCATAAAGGCGGCAGACATTACCGCGAGCCCTTATCTGAAAGACGATCATCACCTAGCGGTGCCTACCCAATATGGCAGTTTACTATTTTCTATCAGCCAATTCGGCCTACGTATTCAGTAAGGTGGAGAAAATGCCACGTTAGATGATGGCTTTGACTATGGCATGCTTATTACTACGCCAGATACTCAGCAACTGGTTTTCACAGGCGATGAGCAACACTGCACCGTTAATGCAGGAGACTATCGTTTAGCGCTTTTTTCTGCTCCACTTCATTTCAAACTTTATCGAAACGATATTGTAGTACAAGAATCGGCTACCGACGGTCACTTTGTGCGCCAACATCGCCTACCGCCTTTCGCGAAAACCGATGCGGGCTGGATTGTTTGCCTAGAACTTGGCGACGATGAATCCATATACGGCTTAGGTGAAAAGTGGGGCAAGCTAGATAAACGCGGCCAGTTGGTTCGTTCATATAATCATGATGCACTTGGCGTAAACACGGAAAAGTCTTATAAAAATACCCCTTACGCTTGGAGCCCTGAAGGCTGGAACCTTTTTGTTCACACGCCAACGCCGGTTACGCACGGTGTGGGCTATGCGCCTTGGTCGCAGCGGGCATACGTTTGCGTGGTAGAAGACACCTTGCTAGATATGTTCTTGTATCATTGTGATAGCCCGGCGAAAAGTATTCATACTTACAGTAGCTTAACCGGCTTTGCCCCTGTTCCACCAAAGTGGAGCCTAGGCGTTATTCTTTCCAAGGCCTACTATAAAGACTCACAAGAGCTATTAGCTGTTGCCCGCGAAGTGCGTGAAAAGAACATGCCTTGCGACGTCATTACGCTAGATGGCCGAGCGTGGCAAGACACCGATACCCGTTTTGCATTTGAATGGGACCCAACTCGCTATGCCGATCCTAAGCCGGTTCTTGATGAACTAAAAGCAATGGACTTTAAAATTTGCGTATGGGAATACCCCATGATTTCAGTGAAAAATCCACTGTACGCAAAGGCCGCTGAAAAAGGCTGGTTAATTAAAGACAAACGCACGGGCGAAGCTTATCGCTACGAATGGGATTTAAGCCCCTTCGGTGAAGTACTTACGCCACTACCTGATTCAGGTATTTTAGATTTCACCCACCCTGACGCTTACGAATTTTGGAAAGAATCACACAAGCCTCTGTTCGAATTGGGTGTTGATATGATTAAAGCCGACTTTGGTGAGCAGTTAGAAGATGACAACATGCTCTCTTACAGTGGTGACTCAGGTGACCGCCTGCATAACGTATACAGCATGCTGTATAACCGCTGCGTGTACGAAGCGGCTGAGAAATACTGTAAAACCGGGCCATTTCTGTTCAGTCGTTCAGCATGGACCGGCAGCCAACGTTTTCCTGCCCAGTGGGGCGGCGATCCTCAAGCAGACTGGCATGGTCTAGCTGCGAGTATCCGCGGTAGCTTATCTTGGGGCATGTCGGGTGGTCCATTCTTCGCCACCGACATAGGCGGGTTCTATAAAGATACCCGCGACGCTGAACTCTACGTTCGCTGGGCACAGGCATCAGTATTCTCTGCTCACATGCGCCTGCATGGCATTGGCCCTCGCGAACCTTGGTCATACGGTGAAGCAGCGTCTGATGCTGTCTTTAATGCGCTAAAGCTGCGTTACCGCTTACTGCCTTATTTAGAAAAAGCTACGCAACAAGCCAGTGAAACCGGCTTACCAGTGCAGCGTTCTATGGCACTCGCTTTCCCTAACGACCCACTTGCTAGCCAGTTTGAGCAACAATTCATGTGCGGCGAAAGCTTGTTAGTGGTGCCTTGTATTGTGCCTGGCGGTAAAGTGAAGTTCTATTTACCAGAAGGTGATTGGGTTCGTTTTAATGCTGCTAGCACTTCACCTACCGACGAAGACACTTACCAAGGCGGTAAGTACTACGAGCAAATCCTAGGTTTGAATGAGCTGGCGGTATTTGTTCGCAAAGGTGAGCAAGTGGTTTTAGGCCCTGAGGTAGAACATACCGAAATGGATATGTCTGCTACCACTATGTGGCCGTAATAGTCGTCGGAGTATTAGCATGAATGTGACGCTTACCTTACTGACCTGCATGGCCTTTATGGCCGTGGTCGCCATTATTTCGTACATGAAAACGAAAGGCGAAGTGAATACCCAAGACGGCTATTTTTTAGCAGGTCGGGGGTTAACCGGCACCTTCATTGCGGGCTCGATGATCTTAACCAACCTGTCTGCAGAGCAGCTTATTGGGCTTAACGGCTCTGCGTTTGGGTACAATTTAAGTGCTATGGCATGGGAAGTTACCGCCGGTATTTCTACCATTATCATGGCGCTGATATTTTTGCCCCGCTATTTAGCGGGCGCCTTCTCCACCCTACCCGAATTTTTACGTGACCGTTTCGACGATAACGTAAGAAGAATGACCGTGGTGTTATTTATGGTGGGTTACACCTTAATTACTATTCCCTCAGTGCTCTATTCAGGCTCTATTGCCGTTCTTCGGTTGTTCGATGTGCCTGGGTTATTGAATTTAAGTTATGAAGCCAGCCTTATTGTCACCATTATTATGGTGGGCAGTATCGGTGCCTTGTACGCCATATTCGGCGGTTTAAAAGCAGTGGCAGTGTCAGATACCATTAACGGTGTGGGCCTTCTTATTGTTGGGTTATTGGTGCCTATTTTAGGCTTAATTGCATTGGGTGATGGTAGCTTCGCGGCCGGCCTAACCACTATTGCAACAACCGAAACTGAAAAGCTTAATGCCATAGGTGGGGCGGATGACCCCGTGCCCTTCGGGACTATTTTTACCGGTATGATATTGGCCAACCTGTTTTATTGGGGTACCAATCAATACGTGATTCAACGCACACTTGGTGCTAAGAACTTAATTGAAGGTCAAAAGGGCGTGTTGTTTTCGGGATACTTTAAAGTACTCGTGCCCTTTATGATGATGTTACCCGGGGTTATTGCGTATCACTTGTACCAAAATGAAAACCTGCAAACTATCGACTTGGCTTACCCCCACTTAGTGAAAGAAGTGCTACCACAATACTTGTCTGGTTTTTTCTTAGCCGTATTATTAGGGGCGGTTTTTAGCTCATTTAACTCACTATTAAATAGTGCGGCCACGCTGTTTTGTTTAGACGTATACAAACCCTTTAAGAAAGATAAGGTGAGTGATTCTCAGCTTATCCGTGTAGCCAAAATTACCAGTTTAGTTATTGCTGTGGTGTCTTTCATTACTGCGCCGCTGTTAATGCTGGCGCCAGAAGGGTTGTGGCAAATCATCCGTATCTTTACTGGTTTTTATAACATTCCCGTTATTACCATTGTACTAGTTGGTTTATTTACTAAAAATGTGCCTGCCCTTGCTGCCAAAGTCGCCATTATCTTCCACGTAATTGCCTACGCTTTATTGAAATTTGTGTGGCAAGTAGAGATTAACTTTATTCATATTTACGCTATTTTATTTGCTATCGAGCTAGGTATTATGTTGGCCATCGGTCACTTCTACCCTATGGCGAAGCCATGGCGCTTTGTACCTAAAGCAGAGGTGGATATGACACCGTGGCGCTACGCTATTCCTTGCGCAATTATACTGGTTGGCTTAATTGTTACTTTGTACCTGATGTTCTCACCAGTAGGTTTCGTGGGCGGTATTAGCAACGCCTTTATTCCCTCGTTGGTAGGGCTATGGAGCACCTGCTTTGTCGCCATCGGCATAAGCCTTAAGTGGTGGCGTGCCAGATACGAACTAGGGTTAAAACGCTTAGCACACCCATAATACAAACAGGCGGCCTTGGCCGCCTTTGTTATTTAAGATGAACATGTTCATGGTGATGCGGATGAACATGTAAATTGTCACTTTCATCCCGACAGGGCTCCCCAGGCAATTCAAATTCGATAGTGGTATGAGCCAAATTAAACGGCGCTAACCGATGTGACACCTCTTGCTTTAGAGACAGAAGTTTAGTGTTATCAATGCTGCAATTAATTACCACGTGCGCTGTTAGCACATGCTGTTCGCCATCAAGAGACCAAAAGTGAACATGATGTAGCTCTTCAACATGCTCAATGCTTAACAAGACATCAGAAATAGCCTGCTTCTGGGTATCATCAGGCGACCCTTGCAAAAACAATTTCATGGTTTGCACTACGTATCTCAGCACGTTGAATAAGATAAATAGGGTAAATAGAATAGATAGGATTGGGTCGAGAATAGGCCAATCTACAAAATGTAAAACGATAGCTACAATGAGTACTGCTACCCAGCCCATAGTGTCTTCAACAAGGTGCCAGTTGAGCACCTTTTCATTCATTGAATGGCCGCCACTTAACTTATAAGCCGCAAATCCGTTCACGCAAATGCCCATTATTGCCAAGCCCATCATGCCCTCTGTCATCGGCATTTCAGGGTTCGCCAACCGAGGAATAGCTTCTGATAAAACCCACGCTGAGCCTGCAACAAGAATGAGCCCGTTGATCATAGCGCCCAAGAGGCTCAATCGCTTAAAACCATATGAGTATTTGTCGGTAGCCGATTTATTACCCAATTTACTTAAGCACCATGCAAGGCCAATAGACAAGGTATCACCTAAATCGTGCACCGCATCGGCCATAATGGCAACACTGTTAGTTAACCACCCACCGATAAACTCTATGATGGTAAAGCAGAAGTTTAGCCAGAATGCCCAGCCTATACGGGTGCTATCAGTTTCTGCATGGCTATGTCCGTGAGCATGACCGTGAGAATGATGGTGCATTATTTGTTACTCCTTTAATAGCATGTCCACTGCATACTGAAATTATAAACCGCATCCTTGAAAACACGATACTTGTTAAAAAAACATGCAGTTTAAAGTCAGTTCAACAACACAATAATAAATTTCCGTCAGCATTCAAGTCCGCAATAAAATACTAAAAACGTCTCTCTACCCCACACAAATAAAATTTTTTTTAAAAAATATTGAAAATTTAAAAATTTATGCTTGTATACAAAAGTATAACTTTAAAAAGTACCTTAAAAAAAACTTAAATATAATCAACACGTTGAACATCTGCTTTTTTTCATCTCGATAATAGTTATTAAATTCAATAAGTAAGCATAAGGTTTAACGCCTTTTAAAAGGGTAAAGACTGTGGTTATATATTTTCGCTGTCAATTGGGTTCGAATAATAACTTCAAAGCAACTCACTGATTTTAGAACAATTGTAATCTATTTCGTTAGACAGCCCCGACTAAAGGTATGAGAGGAAACAAAATGAAAAAAAGAATAATGACAATAGCGCTACTTTCTACTATCTCTGCGTCAACACTTGCAGCAAGTGAAACATTTCAAGCGAATGTAGACGCGATGTCCGATGCCACTATTGCAGAGACTGCTACGCTTCACTTCGGTGCAATGCAACCGACGGTAGGCTCTGTGTGTACCATGAATGATGCGGGCTTAGTATCGGGCGATTGCGATGTTTCTAATGCTAACATTGCTATTGGTCTAATTACGGTATCAGGCTTAGCTTCGAATGTTCCTGTGAATGTAACAGTGACAGGTGCATCTGGCACCAATGTGACTTTTGAAGCGAACTACGACATCAATTCAGCTGTGGCAACACACGACAATATCGCAGACGGCACATTGACTGCGGTTACTACAGACGCATCAGGTACAGATCTTACTATCGATGTATATGGTGACATGACTGTGGACTCGGCGTTATCGCCAGGCGACTCTTATACAGCTAACTATATAGTTGACGTTACGTTCCAGTAATCGTTCGAGGCGAGCGAGCTGCGTTCGCCTATTCTTTTCTATACTCGAAATCAGAAGTAAATATGATACTGATACGGCTGTTAACACCCATTCGCCTTTCTATTTTTCTTGTTATCTCTGTTGCTCTATTTTTTTCCAGTGTGGCTAATGCAGATGTTTCGCTATCTAAATTTCGCATTTATTTTGATTCAAAATCTCGCTCAGACTCTATCCAAATACGTAACACAAGCTCAACGCCAATGTCTTACCAAGCAGAGTTATCTATTAATGCGATGACTGAGGAGGGATTAGTGTACGCGGTCACAGAAGACCCGCTTACAGCATCAACGTTTATTAGATATTCTCCAAAACGCGGCAATATTCTACCCGGAGAGCGTCAAGCGCTGCGCTTCGCGTTACGAAAGCCTGCTGGACTTGCTGATGGCGAGTACCGCGCTAATCTTCGCTTAGTAACAGAAATAGCGCCTGGTACAAACGGGAATGTAAACCTTGCCAGCAAACTTGCATACAATATTCCGATTATAGTGCGTCATGGACGCATTACCGCTGAAGCTTCAATGGTGAATCCTTCCACCATTATTTATAACGGGAAGCCACACGTACAAGTTTGGCTAAAACGTTCAGGCAATCGTTCGCTATTCGGGAACTTCATAATAGAGGATGCGAATGGGGAAGAGATCGGTGTACTGAATAACGTAGCAGTCTATCGCCCTCTTGAACGTCGAAAAGTACTGATTCCCTTGCAAAACGCCAAAAAAGGGCCCGTTGTTATTCGGTTTACTGAAATTGATAAATTTGGTGGCGATATAGCGCTATCTATTGAACACGTTATAAAATAGCAGCCTGCTAACGTGTCATGAGGATACTATCCTTCATATTCTTGTGTCTTACGGTGTTCGTCTCTTGGGCGGAACCCTGTCCTCCCATTTCTTCAACGGCTCGGGTGGCATTGGACGAAGACCAATTATTAATCAGTGTATTACGCCTTAACGGTCGTCCCCTATGGGATGGCTTTGACGTTTACCCTGTTGGTGAACGATACCTAGTTCCCGCATCTCTGTTCGCTGACGCGCTTTCCCTAGACTGGGAAATATCAATGACTCAAGGAATTATACAATCTCAAGGTAATGACGATTTCTGCAGCTTCAACTATGCATTCAATCAAGCCTTGCCTACTCTTAGTAATACGCCGCCTGATACGTTTCTTTGGGCAGCCGATGATTTTGATATCTATATCGATACACGCATGATTGCGGCTTTATTGCAGATTGAACAAACGTTTAATTATACGTTGCTTCAGCTCAACCTCACTGGCCGTCTTCCCCTAAATTCATCTTCAAACGTAAGCGCTGATAATCCGCAGCTACACTTTAAGCCTAGCGTAGTGCCTGTAAGTAAAGTGGTTGAAGATCAATATCAGTTCTTCACTTCGCCACTGGTTACCTACCGCCTATCAAAACAAGATAGTGCGACCAGCGATAATCGTTTTTCAGCCAATATAAACGCAGGGTTCGATTTCTTATATCATTCAGCAAACCTACGTGTGAGCAGAGTTGATGACACCAGTGTCCATTACCTGCGATTTGGCAAAACCTTAAACGAAAACTACCAAGGTTCTGATAACGCCTTAGACAACTTTGCCTATGAGTTTGGCGATATACAGCTGCAAAGAGATGAACTGGTTACACGCTCTGGACAGTCACTCGGCTTGATTGTACATAATGGGGATACACGGCAGCGGCGCAGTTTTTCAAGCACTAGTATTGAAGAGTTCGTATTACCCGGCTGGCGGATACAACTTTTCAGAAATGGACAATTTATCGATGAGCAATTCAGTAACGAGGAGAATAAGGTACTTTTCGAAGATATAGAAACCTTCTATGGCGCAAACTTATTCGAGTTGAAGCTATATGGGCCTGAAGGTCAGCAAGAGGTTCGAACTAAAACCGTCAATGTGGGTAATAACCAGCTAAGGCAGGGAAAATTCGATTTTTTATTTGGGCTTACCGACAATCAATTTCGCTTACTGGATGGTCAAGTATCTACCACAGGAATAGGAAAAGCCACTGTCGCCCGGCTCGGCTATGGCCTCACGGATAGCGCAACATTATCTGCTAGCGTTCAACGTCTTTGGCTGGAAGATGAAATTGCCTCGTATGTCACAGCCGGTATCAATACCCAACTTTTCGGCTCGGCACTCAAATTTGAGGTGTCAGATAAGGATACGGGTGGTTATGGTATGTTTTTAGGTTGGAACGGCAGGTTCAGCAATAACCTCAACTTGAACTTTTCTACCCGTTACTTTAACAATTTTTATAGCGATGCATACTCACAAGGCGAGGATATTAAGCACATTTCCTCGTTACGTTTGAACGGTAAAACTGAGTGGTTTGGGCGCTTTGGTTGGAACGCCAGTATGACCCACCGAGCCTATGAATTCGATGAACCCCAAAGTGCTTTTAACGTGAATTTAAATGACAACTTTCTGGGGGGGACTTTTGCTTCAGGGGTCAGCGTCTCTAACAATAGTAGCGATGCGGTCACTGGCCGATTGTATTACGCCAAAGACGTTAATGGATGGAACCTTTCTAGTGCTTGGAACTTTATTCCTTCAGATCGCTTTTCAACCGACAATTTCTATGTGTCGATGCGGTGGCCACAATCGCTCACCCAACATCGAGAAACTCGCATACGTTATAGAAGAGATACTGACAATGTCTTGGAAATTAGACACCAACACAACTGGCGCTTTGAGTCGTTAAATATTGGGTTGGCAGCCAGCGTAATGGAGGGCGGAGATTGGTCAGTAAACCTTTCCTTAACCGGCAATACGAATGTTAACCCGTATACGCAAAGTTTGAATTTTGAACGCTCAGCGGGGGCCACCGCTGGACGCATAGATGCATTTGCCTACCTAGACGATAATAGAAATTTACGTAAAGACCCTAACGAAATGCCTATAGAAGGCGTTACGTTTACGGGAAGCTCACTATGGCGTGATAAAAGTACCGATGCAAATGGAATGGTTAGGCTCAATACTGGGGCCAGAGTACAAAACCTCACCTTAAAACCAGATTCGCTTCCTGACCCATATATGTTGCCAGCCTCTGGCAAAGTACAAATACTGACCCACGCCGGCGGGGTTAATAAAACTCAATTCCCAGTACATACCTTTAATGATGTTGAGGGCACTATTTACGTAATCGGTGATTCGTCTAGCCGTGGAGCGGGTTATGTTGACATAGCACTTATCGATAATACTGAACAAATCGTCGTTAAAACGCGAACAGAGAGCGATGGCTATTTCTATGTTAACGCTATTCCCCCTGGTGAGTATCGCATTGAAATAGATAAGGATTACCTCATTCAGAAAGGCTTAACGATTCAAACCAGTACGCTTTCATTTACCGCCCTAGCACAAGGCGATTCTGTTTTTATAGATGATATTTTGCTTGCGCGAGAAGCATCTTCATCTAACGAAAACCTTGCATACCATTCTGCAACCGTTGAGCCTGTTTCAAACCCAGATACCCTCCACAAATATGAAATTCAAATTGGTATATTCAGGCATTCTCGCTCTATTTTTGAAGTGATGAAGCATTTACCCATAGCACCTGAGTCTATTCAATTTCATCGCAATCATAGTGCAGCATTAACCTATGTAACGGTAGGCAGGTTTGACCTATTTAGCGAAGCCAAAATGATATTACAAAAACTCAATCAACACCCAGCCTTTAGTCACGCATTCATAAGCCCATCAGCGCGATATACCGGTGAGCATTGGCGATTAGAGTCTGTATTAGAGGATATACAAGAACTTATTCAGAGCTCACTTCGTCAAATAGAATCCAGTTCCGCCGAACGCCTATGTCAGCTTGCCGCCTATCAAGCCCTTAGCTCAATTAATCCCATGATTTTTATCGAGCACCCTGAACTGATGCTATTGCCTAATAACCATGCGTCTCCTTCGTTTTACCGCCTTGTCGCTCCCGCGGGCGCGACATCAGTTTGTGATGATGATTATTACGATGCAAAATACCGTAGCGGCCCGCTTTCCGTCACTCGTGAAAGCTTACTAACAAAACAATAGAGGCTTTAATCGAAGCAGCTAACCTACACGTTTTCTGATGCAATATTTCTAAGCAGTTTTTGCCAAAAACCTTTCGACTAAACAATTAACATTTTATTTTTATTCGCCTGAATACAAGGTTAATTTTTTGTACTAATTGCTGTGATTTTGCTTCACACCAAATAAAACTCATATATAACATAAAGTTAAAATCACTCCTCACGTAAACACACCCACATCAAGTAAACCAAATGTTAAAAATATCAAAGAGTGTTGTTGATCTTTCAATTAACGTGCATTAATCTTATGTAAGCGCTTTCAAACAGAAAAATAACAACTTTAAATGGAAGCGCTTACAAAGCATAACTCGACGTGGTCAACGCGGCGTTTTAGATAACCATTTACTTAGCATTAGGGCTGAAGATAATGACTAAAAATGTAACTCAACTTTCTCGGATTGCTGCCGCGTTAACGGTCACAACTTTGATTGGCTGTGGTGGTGGAGCAACCACTTCTACGGATATAGACGCCGTTGACACTAGCGCCCCTGCAACAGGCTGGGAACTAGTGTGGAGCGACGAATTCGAAAATGCGACCATTGACGATAACAACTGGACACGTGAAGTTAACTGCGATGGTGGTGGCAATAATGAAGCTCAGTGCTATACCGACAGCGAGGAAAACGCATTCGTTAGTGATGGTGCATTGAGCATTGTTGCATTACCCGCTGAAGAGGGTGCACAAAAGCCTTATACATCAGCCCGTTTAATTACTCGTTACAAAGCAGATTTTAAATACGGCCGCATTGAAATGCGCGCCAAAATGCCATCGGGTCAAGGCAGTTGGCCAGCTTTTTGGATGATGCCTACTGACGAAGTGTATGGTGGCTGGCCGCGTTCGGGTGAAATCGATATTTTTGAAGCGGTTAACCTTAAAGCAGCAGATGCAGATGGCAACCCTGAAGCGCATATCTACGGCACATTACATTATGGTCAAGAATGGCCAAACAACGACAGTTCAGGCCAAGCTTATTCATTGCCTGATGGCGCTAACCCAGCAGATGACTTTCATACCTACGCGATAGAGTGGCAAGAAGGTGAAATTCGTTGGTATATGGACGACTACTTGTATGCCACCCAGCGTCGTTCTGAAGTACGTTACAACAGTAATGGCGAAGCCACTGGCTTGTCACATCGTGGTTGGTACACCGAATACTTCGAACAAGGTACGGGTGAGCTAGTTACCCATTGGGATAACGCACCATATGACCAAGAGTTTTACTTAATTCTAAACTTAGCGGTAGGTGGAGAGTGGCCTGAAGCGGTCAACGAAACGGGCATTGATGCAGAAGCATTTGAAAATGGCCAGCGCTTTGATATCGACTATGTTCGGGTTTATGAATGTGCCTCAAACCCAGATACCGGTGCTGGCTGTGAAACGGTTCGTCCAGGCTACGACTCACTTGACGATGCGCTTGTAGAAGGTGCCGCTCCAATTCCATCACCACCTTCAACAGGTATTGCAGAAAACCTGACTATTTTTGACGGTACCACCAACCCTAATTGGCCAGTATGGGATTGCTGCGGTGGTTCAACACCTGCGTTAGTAGAAGATAGCGCTGAAGGTCAGGTATATGAATTCAGCATTGGTGCAGAACCTACTGTCATGGGCTTTATTAGTCGCGAGTTATTTATTACCGAGCCAGCAGGTCAAGCATCACCCTTCGATGCCTCGCCTATGGAAGAAAACGGTAGCGTAAAATTCGACCTGAAGATGATGTCAGCCCCTAACGACACCACTGCTACTTGGTTGTTTAAGATTGAAAGTAGTGAAGGCTCTACCGCCGTCGAGCTACCTTTAATGACTGGCTATGTCGGTCCTGCTGATACCGCTGGCGATACACCTGAGCAAGGCGTATGGGAGTCATATGAGTTTCCATTAAGTGCTTTAGCTGATGCCGGTTTAGACACCAGCGCTATTGATGTCATCATGATATTCCCAGCATGGGGTGCCGGTGAAGGTGCGGTATACCGTGTAAACAATGTTGAAATTTCGCAAGAGTCTGCGTACCCAGAGTTGGTGATATTCGAAGATGAAATGAATCCAGACTGGCCGATGTGGGATTGCTGTGGCGGTTCAACTCCTACAGAAGAAATCGATAATGAAGAACATGGTTTAACAGCCGAGTTTCGTATTGGCGCAGAACCTACTGTTATGGGCTTTATCACCCGTTCAGCGTCAGGCGGTGGCGACACGCCATTTGATGCTTCTGCCTTAGCAGATGGCGGTTTACTGCAATTCGATATGCGCGTTGTTAGCATGCCAAACGACGCAAGTGCCAGCTGGTTATTTAAAGTTGAGTCTAGCGACGGTGCCACTGCGGTTGAGTTACCTATCTCTGACAGCGTTGAAGGACAAGCGCCAACTGCTGGTGAATGGCAAACCTATACCTTTCCTATTGCTGACCTACAAGCTGCTGGCCTAGACCTAAGTGCCATTGATGTGATTATGGTATTTCCAACTTGGGCAGCAGGTGAAGGCGCGGTATATCGCTTAGATAATGTTAAGTTTTACCACCCAGATGGCGACACCCCTGCTGCAACCGAATTAACTATATTCGCTGATACAGCGGCTGACCAATGGTCAATTTGGGATTGCTGCGGCGGCTCTACACCCACAGAAGAAGTGGATGATGCCGACCACGGCACAGTGGCAGAATTCCGTATTGGTGCGACACCTACCGTAATGGGCTTTCTTGCCGACGACGATGTTTATTTTGATGCCTCTTCATTGCTTTCAACAGGCGTAGTGCGCTTCGAAATGAAAGTAAGCTCGGCGCCTAACGATGCATCAGCACCTTGGCTCTTTAAGATTGAATCAGGCGATACCTCAACCGCCGTTGAGCTTGCTATTTCAGAGAGCCTTGAAGGCGCAGATCCAATTACTGGCGAATGGCAGACCTACACCTTTCCACTTCAAACCTTGTATGACGCTGGGCTAGACATCAGCGCTATCGATGTTGTGATGGTGTTCCCAGCGTGGGGCGCCGGTGAAGGTGCGGTATACCGTATAGATAATGCTGAAATTGCAGCGCAATAACAAAGCTTCTGCCGCTTGCACACTCAAGCGGCAGCAATAAATTGATAAAGATTTAGTAGGTCAATTATGAAAAATACAACATTTAAAAAGACCCAGCTCGCCACATCAATGGCTTTGTTGTTGGGTTCAACTTTGGCATTTTCTACTTCTGCGCAAGAAGTAGAAAGACCAGAAACGCAAACGTCAGAAGCTGCGGCCTCTGACAATAGCGTACCAAGTGAAGTTGAAGTTATTCAGGTTAGCGGTATTCGCGGCAGTATGATTCGTTCAATGGACGTAAAACGCAGCTCAAGCGGCGTTGTAGATGCCATCTCGGCAGAAGAATTAGGTAAGTTTCCAGATACTAACCTTGCGGAATCGTTACAGCGCATTACCGGTGTGACTATCAGCCGTTCTAACGGTGAAGGTAGCCAAATTACCGTTCGTGGTTTTGGCCCAGAATTTAACTTGGTGACACTTAACGGTCGTCAAATGCCAGGTACCGGCTTCACCCGTTCATTTAACTTAGAGAACTTGTCATCTGAAGGGGTGAGTACTCTTGAGCTACACAAGACAGCCCGTGCTGAAAACCCAAGTGGTGGGTTAGGTGCTACGGTAAATATCATTACCATGAAGCCTCTTTCTCGCCCTGGTCAACAAGCCTCGTTTTCGGCGAAGGGCATTTACGACACCTCTAATGTTGAAGGCGATGATGTAACACCAGAAATTGCTGGGGTCTACAGCAACACCTTCGCTGACGATATGTTTGGTTTTGGGGTGTCTTTTTCTCATCAAGAACGTGATTTCCAACAACAGGCTGCCAGTGTTCAAGGTTGGGTGTTGCAAGAAAACGCAGATTTACCAGATTTAGATGCTGCTAACGTTATCGATAATCGTACCAATATCACTGATGCTGCCTTCTTTCCAAAAGATATGAACTACAGCATTAATGATATACAGCGCGAACGCTCAAATGGTCAAGTTACCTTTCAATTCCGCCCTGTAGATAATTTCACTGCTACTGTTGATTACACCGCTACTCGCGCCACAACTGGCACAAATACGGTTGGCTGGGGTATATGGAATAACTTTGGCTCTAACATCAATGCTTACGAGTTAGATGCCAATGGTACCGCCGTTTATGCTGATATTAGCGGCGACGATGCTTCATTTACTGCAAGCAGAAATACAACACGGGTTGATGCACGCTCTTTAGGTGTAAATTTAGATTGGGAATTGAATGACGACTGGTTTTTCACTCTTGATTACCATGATTCGTACAATGAAACCGACAATGGCTACGATGAAGGGTTAGGTAGTGCAGGCCAAGTTATTTTGGGTTCTGATCAACTTATCTCTAAGGTATATGACTACCGTGAAGGTGAAATTCCACAAGTTTTTGTTAACTGGAATAACGGCACGAACGAAATTAACCCAGGTGAAATTGATTCTAACTTCAGCCAGTTCATCTATTCTCCAGGCCGCTCTGACATCGAGCAGCTTCAGTTAGACGGAACCTGGTTCAACTCAGCCTTTGATATTCCATTGGTAAAAATTGATTTTGGTTATGCACGAACTGAGCAAACCTTAACAGGATTTACCGCATGGAGTGGCTTGCGTGGCGGGCCGGGCTTCAGCCCTTCTTACACTGAAATATTCCCAGACGATATGTTCGTCAGAAACGACACCAGCGGCTTCCTAGACGCATTCTCTGGTGGCGGCGCTAGCATGAATCCTGGGTACTATTACACGTTTGACTTTGATGAAGCCGTTGCTCGTCAGCTAGCTTACCTTACCGCTGACGTGGTAGGTGAAAGTAACGCTTACTCGATTGACCCTTATTTCAGTGGCGATCCGTCAGTGAGTAATGTTGAAGAGACCACCGACTCTATTTATGTACAATCAGAGTGGGAATTCGAAGTTAGCGATTACTATGTTCAAGTAAACGCTGGCCTGCGCTATGAAGAAACGGAAGTACCTAGTGCCGCAGAAGTTCGCGTGCCAACTCAAGTTAACTGGGTAGCAGCGTCAGAATGGATAACCCAATTTGAGGCTGACTTACAGCTTCAAGACTTTACGGGTGAGTACGATGTATTGCTACCGATGTTGGATATTAAAGTAGACGTCACCGACGACGTAGTAGCCCGTTTCTCATGGGGTAAATCGATTACTCGTGCGCCTATCGGTCTACTACAAGGTGGCCGTTCATTCAGCGGAAGCCCTAAAATTGGTTCTCGTACGGCAACAGAAGGCAATACAAGCTTGTTACCTTACGAATCAACTAACTTAGACCTTTCTTTTGAATGGTACTACGACGAAGCCAGTTACGCGTCTGTCGGTTTATTTAGAAAGTCAGTTAAAAACTATATTTCGTATTCAGCATCTGAAGAAACCTTCGAAGGCTTGAACGATATTTATCAAGGTCCTCGTTGGAACGAAGCAGTATCAGCGTTAGAAGCAGCAGGCGTGCAAGCAACTGACAGTGCTATCTATGGATACTTTGTAGATAACGGCTATGCAGATGCCGATGGCGTAGTAACTCCTAACGCAGATGACCCCTTAATTACATGGCGTGTAACCAAACCTCGTAACCTAAGCGATACACGAACGGTAGAGGGTATTGAACTCGCGGTTCAACATACATTTGGTGATACTGGCTTTGGTGTAGGTGCAAACGCAACCTTAGTAGATGGCGATGTGAAGTATGACCCTTACGACTTAAGCTCTGAGCAAAATCCGCTTGTGGGTATTAGTGATTCAGCTAACTTCCAAGTGTTTTATGAAAAAGAAGGCTTATCTGTGAAGGTGACGTATGCATGGCGTTCTGACTACATAGTTGGTATTGGTCAAGACCAAGGCTCTGCAGATAACCCAGCAACCCAGTTCGATACTTATGGACAGGTTGATGCCAGCGTAAACTACGATGTGAACGAAAACCTAACCGTGTTCCTTGAAGGCGTAAACATTAACGATGAAACTGAACAAGGTTACGGACGTTTTGAAGAGCAGTTCTTATTTGCTCGTCAATATGGTCCTCGCTACACTTTCGGTGCGCGCTACACCTTCTAATCCTTTACGCCTGAAGGCCGTATTTAGAGGTAATAGGTTAGAAGTTATAGTTTAGAAGTCATAGTTAAAAGCACTAACTAAAAAAATAAAAGCGGCGTAGAAATAAACCTCTACGCCGCTTTTTTTATTGTTAATTTTTCACGTGGCTACGCAAGAGCCGCCGTATAAACTTCGAGGGTACTATTGCCCCGCTGGCAGTTGCTCTAATCTCAAGCCTTTTGCAGTGCGATGAGGGAAGCCTTCCCAATAAGTATGTTCTGCCTTCGGTTTTCCATCTTCATCCATGGCCCACACGCCGTCATTTGATACTGGTACTAGGTCTAAATAAGCTTGCATTCCACTATCGTTTTTAAGGTATTTACCTAACCATGCGGTAACAAAGTGCTGTGCAATATTGTTCATGCGTGCGTTATTCCATACCGCGTCGATATAGTGTGAACTCACATCAAAACCTAGTGCTTCATCAAATACAAAAGACTCTTCAGGCGCTGGCATAACTGCACCTGCATTGTGGTTTGCGTTGTCGTAGGTTAGCAAGGTGCGATCTACGTTTTTTGCACCTTCCCAAATGGCTCGCACGCCTTTTTTATACCCTGACACATCATCTTGTGAACCTGCCACCAGCATCATAGGAATAGCCACACTGTCTAAATTAAACATACGGTAATTCATACCCCAAGGCGCAAAACCAATAATCGTTTTGACACGAGAGTCGACCTTGTCTCTAATACCAGTTTGATGGCGAGCCAAGGTACCAAAGGGCGCACTCAGCTTGCTATTTACCGCTTGTTCGGTAATGCCAGCACCCGCGTTAATTACCGCACCATATCCCCCCATAGAATAGCCAATAATACCTGTGTTACTGGCATCGGCTAATTGGTATAAGAATGAACCTTCCTCTTTTGCCATGGTTTCAATTTGCGATAGCACGAATAACTGATCGACAGAGCGATTCACTAACGTAGATGCAAAGGCCGCTTGTGTACGATAGGTAGAGTCGGTGTGGTCAATCGATACCACTACATAGCCTTTAGAAGCGATATTTTCCGCTAAATGCGCTAATAAAAAACGGTTACCGGGATATCCATGAGATACCAATACTAATGGAAAGGCTTTTTTCGTTTCTAAAGGCGCAGCATCTCTTACCGCTTTACCATGCAATTCAACCTGCTGTTTGCCATCGCGAATAAATGCGTTTAACACTGTATTGCCAGTACTACCCTGCTCTGCCGGATACCAAACCTCTAGGGTTAGTGGGCGGTCATAAGTAGGAAGTGGGTTTGGCTTAGCCTTAGTAGCATCAAGAGCAAGAATATCAATCTGCTTAGGGTTGACCACCTCAAGCTTGCGAACCCCAATAGCATACTCGCCATAGGCTGAAAGTGCTGGTGCATCAGAGCGTTGAGTATCAATTCTATTCTCTGCATAACTGCCTGTCGCACTACCTATGCATAACACAATACATAGGCCTTTAAACAAAATACTTTTACTAACACCCATACCTAACTTCCTTCCATACATTTTGATATTCCTAGTTAAATCAATAATTATGCTCACATAACTGTGACACTTTAGGGATAGCATTAAAAGCACATTAACCAAATTACGTATTAAATTTGGCCCACCCTACTTTTATGCCTCTACACCCCCTAAATTTACCGGTCTAATGCAAGACAAACCAGCAGCCTTATTGTTATAAACTTGTATAAATAAAACATATAACGACTATTTACGAACTAACAAAATCCACCACTAACAAACTTAACCCCATAAATAACATACACTTAACCAAAACAAATCAAATTCAAACTGACTTTGCATCCACCAAACACTTAATTAACAAAAAGATTCCAATTGATTTACTTTTTGGTTAAATTTTGACTATCTTCTGTCTTATATAAGACAAATGAGCAAGACAAAAAGATAAACAGGCATTACGCGTTAACTACAACGTAAGCGAAATTGAAGAGAAGACCGTCGGACACACGGCAAATATAACTGGACTAAACCCATAAAAAAGAATTCGTGGAGAACACCATGTTACTAAGACCTAGCACACTACATTCAAGTATTACTCGGGCATTAGCCATTGGTACTTGTATGACCATTGGCTTTGCTGCCAGCGCACAAGAAGCAGAACCTGCTGAGCCTAAAGGGCTCGAAAAAATAACCGTTACCTCACAAAAGCGTGTAGAAAGCTTAAATGAAGTGCCGGTTGCGGTTTCTGTTTTACGCGAAGACCAAATTAACGCTGCATTTTCTAACAACATTGAAGGTCTACAAGCATTAGTACCATCGGTCAGTTTCCGAAAAGGTAACACCACTCGGAACTCCGCCATTACCGTTCGTGGTATTGGGACTATTTCATTTAGTGTGGCTGCTGAGCCGAGTGTCTCTACAGTAGTAGACGGCGTTGTGTTAGGCCGTGCCGGTCAAGCGTTTGTTGACTTATATGACCTTGAGCGCATTGAAGTATTACGTGGCCCGCAGGGTACCTTGTTTGGTAAAAATGCGTCTGCCGGTGTGGTTAACATTACTACTAAACGCCCTTCTGATGAATTTGAAGGCACTGCGGAAGTATCCTTGTTTCAAGACAATGAATACCGTTTAAAAACCAGTCTATCTGGTGCGTTAAACGATAATGTAAACGGTAGCCTAACCGTACTTAAATCACAGTTCGACGGCTATATTAAAAACGTTTATAACAATGAAATGACCAACGGCTACGATAAAGAAGGCGTTCGTGCCATGCTTGATATGGAAGCGGGTAACGACACTGATGTGCTTTTCATCTTTGAAAACGTGAAATCTGATGATAGCTGTTGTGCCGATTTAGAACTTTCACCAAGTGGTCGTCACCCTGATTCTGAAGCACTACCTAACAGTACTGGTACTGGTGACTTAGATTTAGAACAGCGCCTTATTGATCATGACTTTGAAACTCGCACATTAGATGAAACCACAGGTTTCTCAATGCAAGTTGACACCATGTTTGGTGACCATCAGTTCACTTCAATCACGGCTTACCGCGATTGGGACAATACAGAATTCCGTGAAGGTGACTTCACCTCAACTGCGGGCACCCGTCCTTTCCCTGTGTTTGGCGAACCGTTTCAGTTACATGATATTGGCGCACAAAACTGGAAGCAAACGTCACAAGAATTCCGCATAGCATCGCCTGTGGGTGAGGCATTCGATTATCAAGTGGGTGCGTTCTGGTGGACACAAAAATCTGAACGTAACTTTACCCGTGATGCAAGTTGTCAAAATAACGATTTACAATTCCCTAAGGCTATCAGCGCTTACTTAACTGACACCTTAGGTATAGCTGATCCAACTGACGATCAAGTTAACCAGTTTATTGCTGATGAAGGTCTTAGCTGTAATTCAAACGATATTGTTAGCGCAACCGCTTACATGGAAACGCAGTTTGATAACTGGGCATTATTTGCTGATGGTAAATACCATATTAATGACGACTTGCGTCTGCTATTCGGTATTCGTTATACCGATGATGAAGTTAGCTACTCACATAACCGAAGCAGTAATGACCAATACAGCCGTACTGGTGTAGGTGTACGTAGCTTCGATACTGACTACAGCGGCAAGACTGACGAAACTAATGTATCAGGCAAGTTGGGTGTGCAGTATGACTTAACTGATAACAGCATGACTTATTTCACCTTCTCACAAGGCTACAAAGGCCCTGCGTTTAACGTGTTCTACAACATGTCAGACACAGATACCTTGCCTATTGGTGAAGAAACATCGGATGCTTACGAGCTAGGTTATAAGTACGCTAGCCGCAGCGTAATCTTTAACGCTGCTATTTTCAGAACGGATATCGATGGTTTTCAAGCAAATAACTCAGAGTTACTTGATTCAGTTACTATCACTCGCTTAACCAATGCAGGGTCGGTCACCACACAGGGTTTCGAGTTTGATTTCATGTGGCAAGCAACAGATAACCTCTCGTTAACTGGTGGTTTATCGAAAGTAGATGCTGAAGTAGATGAGTTCTTATGCCCAGTTAGTGACCCAACCTGTACTGGTAGTTCAGGCGCTGACTTGCCTTTCTCTCCAGACCTAAAATACTCTGTAACCGGTGAGTACATTTGGGAAATGGACAACATGGATATCATTTTAAACGGCTCGTACGTTTACACTGATGAAATGTTCGTGGGTGCACCTGGTGCATTTGCCGCCGAAAACGACCCGGCAGTATTACCTGACTACGCTATTGTGAATGCAAGCTTTGCGTTTTCGTTCCAAGATGATGACTACCGCATCAGCCTTATCGGTAAGAACTTAACTGACGAAAGCTATGTAACCACCTACAGCGGCGATAACTTCCGTTATCAAATCCCTCGTGATGCAGACCGTTACTTCGGTGTGCAGCTACGCGCTAAGTTCTAAAAACAAGTTATACATGTGTGTTTAAGGCGCCTATATGGCGCCTTTTTTGTTCGCTTTTCACCCTTTGGGCCCAGTTATTAAGAGTGTGCATACCTTTCAACTGGGGTCTTATTTCCTTCGCGGCTTAAAACCAAAAGCCGTGTTGCGCTCGTGGTGTTGCAGCTCTGCCAAAGCCTGTTGCTGCTGTTCACTAGGCGTTAGCGTCGTGCAATTCGGCGACGTTACCTGCCATCCACCTTCGCCAACCGTGTTTTGGTGGGCATGATCTATTTGGTTATGACTTAGTTGGTTGTGTCTTGGTTGGCTATAACTTAGCTGGGTGCCATTTAGTTGAGTATGAAGACTGGGGGGAGATTTACTCTGATAACCTTTTTCATCAAGCGAGAAGGTTGTATTAGGTTGAAGGGCCGCAGGAACAACATGGGTAGCAACAATGACTAACCGCGAATGCGCACTCTCATTAATGACCTCTGCGACGCGCTGCTGTGCTTCGTAGTCTAGCCCTTCAAAAGGCTCATCAATTAACAACACATCGGGCATCGCTAGTAAGGCTCTGGCCAATGCTAAACGCTTACCTTCACCGCCAGATAACGCCCTTCCTCCTTTACCAACCCATTCAGCCAAGGTAGTAAGGTGCTGCAAACCAACCCGGGCTAAAACATTGTGCATAGCATCTTCGCTTATTCCAGACGCTGCCGGATCTAAATTGAGTTTAATAGTACCGGCCAAAATGATGGGTTGCTGTTCAACATAAATCCATTTTTCTAGCATGCCTTGCGGGGTGGCAACATTGTCTATAGAGCGTCGACCTTCAAAAGGAAGGAGCCCGCATATTGCTTGTAGTACGCTCGACTTACCGCACCCCGAATAGCCTTTAATCACATTCAGCCCTAATGCCTCAAACTGCATATTGACCGCTGGTAGGTTTCTTTCTTTAGCGATAAAACCCGTTAAAGAAAGTGACATGCTGGGTTTATGGGCATTTAGTAAGGGCAAAGGCTGGGTGTGCATTGCGTGTAGCTCTGCCTTGCTATGTCGCCACTTAGCAAGCTTCACGACACTGCTGAAAGTGGCGCTCGCCCAGTCCGGCGCAGCCAACAGCACCATTGGCGTAATGAGTGCTAGCGGAACAAAATAGGCTGCCGTATTGGCAGTCAAAACAACCAGCGCCACTAAAGTGAACACGCCACCTTGGAACAGCCACATAGCTTTAGACACTAGCGCCTGCTCTTTTAGTTGTGCATCTTGTACGCGCTGAGTAGAGGGTGCATTAAACAAGCCCTTTACCGTTTTTGACTTAAGGTGCCATAAACTACTTGCTTGAAAAAACGTCGCGCTTTGTTGCCGAAATTCAAGCTCTGCCTCAGCCGAACTAGCCACAGCTTTCAGTCCGTAAACCGCAGTAACAACGCTAATTACCAACCACACTATGGCTAGGGCTATGAAAAAACCATAACCTGGCACATTAATGAAATACCCCGTGAGCAACAAGCCTGTCATTAGCAACATAAATGAGGCTAATGGAGAAACCCACGCAATAAAAGCTGAGGCAAGTTGCTCAGTGTGGTTCGCGAGCGCTTCAACTGTCCATGCTTTGCTTTCAAGGCGTTTTGCCGCTAATTGCTCAAACACAGCTAACCGTGCTTTGGCAATTCGGGTTAATAAATCCTTGTGTCCTAGCCACATGGTGGTGTAACCAGAAGCGATACGAAGTAGTGCGAGCCCACGAATCACCACCGCAGGGATCACGTAGTTAAACCCTAAAGGAGCTATTGCGCTAATGGCAATAAACCAAGATGAAATGATAAGAATACTCAAACCCGCTATACCATGAAGCAAGGCTAAGCCCAGCGCGCCATACGCAGCCATTGATGTCTGCCCGGTGAGTGACGAAGACGCTTTTGATGTAGCTATACCTTGCGCAGATACAGCAGGCTTTATAGATTTGGGGGTAGATTTCATTTCACGGTTACTTCGCCATCTGCAATACGCCAATGGGTGTCAAACCAATGCGCAGGCAATAATTTATGCGACGCCCAAATAACGGTTTTGTCTTGTGTGACGCGAGCAATAAGTTGTGAAAGACGGTGGTGCTGCTCATCGGGGATATGCGCAGTGGGCTCATCTAACAACCAAATATCAGGGTTTCTTAACAGTCCGCGAGCTAACGCAAGCCGCTGCGCTTCGCCACCAGAGAGGCTGGGATACTCGGTCATCAAGGTATCTAGGCCATTAGGCAGCGACGAAAGCCAATCCGCTAACTCAACTGAATTTAGCACCTCGCACAACGCACTATCGCTATAGTGGGCATCCAGTAAAAGGTTGTCTCTCACACTGCCAGGTAAAACAACTGGGGTTTGACTCACCCATACATAGCTTCCGTCAAAGCTTTGGGAAGCTTTACGCTGACCCGCTAGGGCCTCAAGCAATACCGTTTTACCGCTACCAGAAACGCCGTTTAGGCGAATATGCTCTCCTAAAGCAACCTTCAGGTGTTCGGCTTTAAGCAAGTTAGACACTCGAAAATCTTGCGCATCAAACCCCACAAACGGTTTGTTCTTCATTTCGCCTTTAGTCACTTCTCTTTCCTGGGCAGGCGCATTGTCGTTCAACGTAGTAAATAAGGGAAATAAACACTCGCTGGCCGCTTCAGCTTCAGCTTTTTGGTGATAAACCTGCCCGAGCTTTTTCATTTCGCTCAAAATCAGTGGCACAGAAAGCAACACCCAAAGCCCTTGCTGTAAGGAAATTTCAGGCCCCAAGTTAAGCTCGCCGAGCAGTGAAAAACCAATAAATACCGCAACTAAGGCTACCGATAAAGTGGCAAAAAAATCCAATACTGACGATGATAAAAATGCGACGCCTACCACCCGCATGGTGCGCTTGTTAAGTTGTTCACTGGCGTTATTAAGTAACCGCATTTGCGTGTTGTGTGCACGATAACTCGCCATTAAAGGCAGTGCATTGAGTCTATCGGTAAATAACCCGCCAAGCCGCTCAAGTGCCACAAAATGCTTGCGATGTAAGCTCGCGGCACCTTTCCCGACAATGACCATAAACAAAGGAACAATCGGCAGGGCTACAGCTAACCCCATACCTATGACAGGGTTTACGTAAAAAATAACCACTAGCGCCATCAATGGGACAAGCACAGCAACATATTGCTGTACGCGGTAATCGAAAGCCCAGTTGGCGATAGCGCGAATATGCTTCACCCAAAGTGTTTGCCAGTAAAAAAGGGAATGTTGACGAATGAGGGCGTGCTGTTGCTCGGCGAAGATAAGTTGTAAGTTTTGCTCCATAGCCTGCATTAACTGGCTTTTGTATGACAACGTTAGCGTGTTCACTAACCCTTGAACTATCCAACAAATAAACAGCGCAACGCATAAACCTTTAATATGAAACAGGCTTGCTCTATGAGTATCGACCACCCATTCGTGCATGGCATGAGCGAAAAAATAGAAAGCGACAATCAGTGAAAAAAGAGACAGACACTTGACTAAAGTAATTATTAAAACCCGTCTGCGCACGCCAAGCTTGTGCGTATTATCGAGTTGATTAAACTTAGCTTGAAATGTCTGCCTGTCTAACTTTATCATTGACTTTATCGCACTGCCTATCTTTTAAAATAGCGGGTTAAAATAACTGATTAAGTAAAGACAACGAGCCTTGAAAACACAAGGTCGTTGCCTTTTACGTTTTATATTACGCTATGAATATTAATCAGTTATTCGGCGTCTTCTGGACGGTCCATGTCTTCGGTAGACTCAAGCCACATGGCATTTAAAATACCGAATGAACATGCTAGCAGTACGCCGAGGATCCAAGTGAAATACCACATATGCTACTCCTTAATAAATAGTGTGAGATTGATCTAAGTCGCTATTTTTGACTCGGCCACGCATTACATAATAGCCATAGGCGGTATAGCACAAGATGATAGGCACAAAGATACAAGCCACAATGAACATGATATTTAGAGTTAAATGACTAGAGGTGGCATCCCATACCGTAAGACTAGCTTCTGGCATAGTGATACTGGGCATTAAGAACGGGAACATTGAGAAGCCCGCAGTTAAAATAACGCCAGTAATCAGTAGTGCACTTGAAACAAATGCCATCCCTGCATTCCCTTTGCGAGAAAACATGGCACATGCAAGCCCTGCTACCACACCTAATACAGGTGCAAGCATCATCCATGGATATCGTGAGTAGTTCGTCATCCATGCACCCGCTTCAATAGCGACTTCTTTTTTCATTGGATTTGAGGTGGCTAAGGTATCTACGGTAGAGGTAATGACAAAACCATCTAACCCAAAGGCTACCCACGCACCGGCAATCAAAAACAAGGCTACTGCCACTAGGCTTAATATAAACGACGTTACACGTGCTCTAGATTCAATGAAACCATCCGTTTTCATTTGTAACCAGGTAGCGCCGTGATTCAGTAAGATAGCCACTGACAATAATCCAGATACAAGCGCAAATGGAGTAAGCAAACCAAAGAAAGAGCCGGTGTACGTTGATTTAAGTGTGTTGTCGAATTCAAACGGCACACCTAATAACAAGTTACCAAAGGCCACGCCAAAAATAAGCGCAGGAATGAAACCACCAGCAAACAATGCCCAATCCCATGCTTTTCGCCACTGAGCATTTGGCAGTTTACTGCGATAATCAAATCCAATTGGACGCATCCAAAGCGCAATTAGCGTTAGCGCTAGGGCTAAGTAAAACCCTGAGAAAGCAGTAGCATAAATCATCGGCCAGGCTGCAAAAATGGCACCACCTGCCGTAATAAACCACACTTGATTTCCATCCCAATGCGGCCCAATGGTATTAATCATTACGCGACGTTCTTTGTCTGTTTTACCAATAATGGTCAGCAGTGAACCTACACCTAAATCGAACCCATCTGTTACTGCGAAACCAATCAATAGCACACCAATAAGGCACCACCAGGCTACGCGAAGAAATTCATAATCAATCATGCGTTTGCTCCTTTTGCATCAAAGTCGATTAGGTCGTCATCTTCATCACTATGATTATCTTCAGGCGGTACTGGCCCTTTTTTGGCGAACTTCTTCATCAAGTAAAAAGCAACAATGAACATTACAGTGTAAAACGCTGAGTAGGCGACTAACGTAGTAACAATGTCAGAAATAGACAAATTAGACGTTGATGCATGCACTGGCAGAATCTCTGCAATGGACCAAGGCTGGCGACCAAACTCAGCCACAAACCAACCGGCTTCACACGCAACCCAAGGCAGCGGCAAGCTATACAATGATGCTTTCAACAACCAGCGAGGCTGCGTAATTTTATGTTGAGTGCTGTAATAGAAGGCAGCCAAGAATACGGCTAGCATAATAAAGCCTGATACCACCATTAATCGGAAACTCCAAAATAAGGGGGCGACTTTAGGAATACTGTAATCTACTGCTTTTTTTAAGGCCGCTTCAGAAGGCTGTGTGACATCATCCGTAAATGGCTCTAATAACATGGCATAGCCCATATTATCTTTATGTGCGTCAAACAGGGCTTGTTCGTCTGCAGAAGCCGTTCCATCTCGAACACTATCGAGCAAACCGTACGCTTTAATACCATCAAGAATACGTAAGCGGTTTTCTGCTTTAATATCTTTTAAGCCTTTCACTTCCTCGGTAAGTGAACGAGTAGCAATAATGCCCATCGCCCAAGGAATTTGAAGTGCGTATTCGGTTTCCTCTTTTTCATCATTAGGAATACCAAATACGGTAAAAGGCGCAGGTGCTGGGTGGGTCTCATATTCCGCTTCAACCGCAGCCAATTTCACTTTTTGCACTTCACCTAATTCGTAACCACTTTCGTCACCAAGCACAATCACTGACAAGGTAGCCGCTAGGCCGAAGCTAGCCGCAATAGCGAAAGAACGACGGGCAAATGCGATATGCTTGTGGTTAAGTAGGTAATAACTAGAAATAGCCAATACAAACATGGCACCTGTTACGTAGCCCGCTGAGACGGTATGCACAAACTTTACTTGCGCGACAGGATTGAAGATAACCTCGGCAAAACTTGTCATTTCCATGCGCATGGCTTCAAAGTTAAATTCTGCGCCTACAGGGTATTGCATCCAACCATTGGCAATGAGTATCCATAGAGCTGAGAAGTTAGAACCAATAGCCACCAACCAAGTGGTCATTAAGTGTCTTCCCTTCGACATTTTATCCCAGCCGAAGAAGAACAATCCAACGAAAGTCGATTCTAGGAAGAACGCCATCTGACGTGGTCAACCAAAATC
>NZ_PYHU01000048.1:0-61361 GCF_003989595.1 Alteromonas sp. KS69
AAAGTCGCTTGGTGTTAACAACATAATTTGTACTAGCTCAGACTTGATCTGACAGTTACCTCTCTTTTTAACCTTCTCTACCCCCAAAGATGCATTTCCCTTAGTAGTTTTTCTCTAGGGGAAATCGCAAACGTTCCGCATAGAAAAAAATTGATAATAATCTAGCGCTGAAACCTTCGTATCAGTATTGGATGCTAGCCTACTCTCCACTTCCCCTTCCATTCCGAAAAATTATTACTCTAAAAAATCATTACACTTCCCAAACTAAATACAACGAACACACGAATGACTCACCTTCATCATTTAAGCTTGCAATAAAATACAAAATGATGCTATTTTGTAATTGCAGTTTTCAATATGACTTTTTGGGAGAGTTAATTATGTTGGATAGAAATAAATTTCAAATAGAAAGAGAGCAGTTTTTAGAAGCTTTCTGCGAAAAGATCACGTCCATACTTGGATTAGAAATGAATGCCAAATTCAATGAAACACGATTTTACAGATTTACGGATATAGCGTTTGAACTAGCGAACTTTGGAACTATGGATAACTTTCTAGGGTTTAATGAATTCGATTTAGTGGCGTTCGTCGAAACGATGGAAACTATGTTGCCAACTGTCGCTAACAACATGAACATCGAGGAAGAGTACCCTACTCTCACTACGGCGGTTAGTTGCTTAGGGCTATATTCATCGCTCTACATTGTTGAGGACGAATACGTCGCGAACTACTGCGAAATCACCCACGAAGCCGTGGCTGCTGTTTTGGGTGTTAAGGTCAGCACGCTCAAAAACATGGTTTCTCTTAAATCGCTGGCAGCAATGAATAATCATGAACTACGTCAATACTTAGAGTCACAGGAGCGTTTCAAACCTTTTAAGCAGTACGATAGTGTGTCTCTTGACGCCCCATTGGATTTATCTAGCGTAAGAACCTGCAGTGCGCTCATTTATGCGATAGAGCAACGCGCTATCAAGTATAACCTCGTTGATACCTTGGAAACGGTTTATTCGAAAACAGGTGTTAATGCTGACTCTGATAGCAATATTAAGTTTATCGCTTTATTTTCCCTCTACGGTGACATTGCTCGCAAAATTGGAAGTTTTTTGGGGAAATTGAATCTTGATTTGCCGTCTCTTATTGTGGCAGTGGAGAACGTAGCGCATGAAATGAATTCGGCATTGGCTAATAGCTCTTCATTGGAAAACTACTTACGTCCCTCAGAACAGTCAGGGGATCGTGATACCCTTGAAGCCACTGCCAAACCAAACGTATTTCAAAAACCGAATATTTCTTTCACCGCTGATAATCTCGGCGACTACCTAAAAGTAGAATATGATTTTTCTACTCACCCTGATGACAGGAGCAAAAATAAGAAACTTTTTGCATTAAAAAAAGGCAGCCTGTCGATCGCCATCGAACGAACGAAAACACCGAGTATTTGGGTGACTCACAATATGGCAAAGCGACTCAATTCAAGCGACTTTGAAATAACTTGGTACGAATCTTCTGAAGATGGTGTTGGGAGGCATAGCGGTCTTCATACTTATAAAGAGTTTCATACCGCGGCTATTGCGAAAGTAAAAGTAAAATCATTTGATCATGCAGAACGCCTAATTAGCCAACTTCTGTAAAAAACATTGTTACATAAGGATTTTTCAATGCATTCATCAATAGCTAAGGCACAAGTCAAAGGCACGTTCAGAGTAGCAAATGATGTTCTCGACAAATACAACGCTGAAGCCGAAAAAAGAGTTGGCCAAAATAAACCCTTTTCCAGAAAAAGTATGACCGCTTACGTACAGAATATCTTTGATATGTATGGTGACCTATTGCTATTTCATAGAATAGATAAGCAAAACAGTAGCTGGCACTTCGACTCACTGAATCTTGCAATTAACCCTGACCACGCTGACTTTGGCGAGCTAGGAATATTGCACTGCATAATTTGCGAAAGAGTAATCACACGAAACATAAGAGTTAGAAGGCAGCCTTACCACCACTACTCATCAAAGTGCTATGTACATGAACACTTTTTACAACGGGTGCATCAACGTGCTTCGCCCCTACAAACACAAAACATTAAAAACATGTTGATGAGCATGGTTCTGTGGCTTGACAAGCATCACCGAACGTCCGATAGACAGACAGCCAAACTCTTTTTCGTTAGCGGAAAGCATGTTGTGGTCGCTACATATCATGCAAAGCTTGATGTTTATGTGTTTAACACCGTTCTCTCTAAAGAAATGTTTTCTTTTAAACAAGAGCAGGATTTCCAGCAAGCTTATGTGTTACTCAATCAAAGCGAAAATGATTTCGTGTGCATCAACGAAGCGGGGGAATTAATAGATGCCTTCAAAGCCAGAAACGAGTTATCTCTAGATGAAATATTGTCAAATACCAATTTCTTTAACCTAGACTAAGGACAGAATGATGTTACCCGAACACGGAAAAATAGAATGTAGAGTCTGTTACCAAGGTATAAAGGAAAAAGTATTTGAACCCGCATTGCACTGGCGCATGGTTAACAACCCTGGTGCTTGGGGTTCATCTAACCCGGAATATCTTGTTCTGGGCTTTTCTAAAGGATTTACGCAAGCAAACCTATTTGAACAGGAGCGGTTCGAGGATGTTGCTTTTGCGAAAATGAGAAACCGGTTAACGAAAGCACTGCACGTAGTTGATGTATTAGAGCATGACTGTTGTGTCGACAGCAAAATTGAAGATCCTCATTCGAATATTGCGTTTGGCTCGTTGATTCGCTGTAGCGTATCCAAAGCTGAAATCAAAAACGGATTGAATTGTGGCTATTCGTGCATTGGCCCTGTAATCAACAGAGCTTTTCAAGAAATACCACAGATCATCGAAAATTGTACTGATAGGTATTTGCGAGACCTACCCAAAAGTATTAGAGCAGTAATATTACTCGGTAACAGCGACGCGTACTTAAAATCAATCCGAACCGTATTAAAGCGGCTATTCAGCGATACGTTCAAGCAGATTAATGACGTCAGTATACAAGCTGATGGTTTTTTATGGGTTCACGTCTCTCATCCTTCAGGACTGAACGGACACTTTAACAAGTGGTTGACCAGTGAAAATAACAGTGGTATCAAGCGTAAACAAGCTATAGAAGGACTTAGTTATATAAGTAACAAAAAGGATTAACTAAACTACTCACTGGTGCTGCTGTAAAGTGCCAATAGCTGGCTTGCATTTTTTCTTGTTTGAGCGGCTGCTGTGAGCGTAAACCGGACCTTGGAGCTATTCATTTTTCACCCTAGTGAGCAGCAGATTTACATGAAAATTATCGACACACTGTAATTCCAATTCATAGCAAGGCCAACCAACGCTCCAGCAGTAAGATAAATCTCTTTCTCATTCTAGCATTTAGCCAATCCACTTCAAAAATGCCCTCAGGGCTGTTTTTGAAAGGCTTTGCAAGATACAGCTCATGGCGTTGATTTTTCTTATTCACTGACATAACAAGAGTGATAATGGTGAACCACTATAGCGGTTTATGTGAGAAGGTAACGGAAGAAATAAAAGAAAATCTATCTGACACTTTCCATAGTGCAATGACAATGTAATAAGTAGCCCTGCACAGCCACACCAACGTGGCTGCTTAAGAACTCACTCTTAGGCCGAAGCCATTTCATTCCATCTGTCAATGCAATTTGTTTTCCCTACCCTCTGTACAAGACGTTTTAGCACAACGAATTAAAAACCCATTGGTGAGCCCTTTGACTTTGCTAGGCATTAGAGGCTTTGAACCGCATTTACAATTTTCTATTGAATGAATATTCATGTGTACCTATTCCGAAATTATTCCCAAAACAGCGGGAACTACTATTGAAATTATAACGATTAAAGGAAAAGACAATATGGAAAATATGGCTAAGCCTGATTGATTCATTTTTCTGTTCTCAGGCACTTTGCTCTCGGAGACTTGTTTAGACTCTGATCTAACTGCTATGTTATGCGCAAAGTTTAAAATCGTAAAAAGCATAAATATCAATGCTACTAGGAATATAATCCCCCCTATAAAGTAACCGCACCAACCCCAATTCTCTAAAACATAAACAGAGCTTGATATTAGTAGGCCGTTAATAGTCAGATTACTGATATAATTCATTAACGTTTCGAAGTTAAGTCCTGTTGGCTCGCCAGATTCGATGAACGCGATGACTCTATCAGAGCGATCTTCATTGAAATGCTTTCGGGAAAAACGCTTCTAATTTTTTACCAAAAATATGTGGTAGCCACAAAAGTACAACTGGGATCACAAACAATAAATTTTCCGTTTTACTTTGACCAAAATACTGAAGGAAATAAAGAAAAACAGCAACGACAGCTGTTATTATTAGAAGAAATTTTATTTCCAATAGTTGAAACAGTGGTTGTTTATCATTTTCCATCAGTTAGCCCCTTTTTTATCAATCGTTAAAATTGTAATAATGCTCAGCTGGTCGCGTGGCAGGTTAACTGCCTATTACACGCTAGGGTAGAATCGCAACCATTTTATCCATAAAAAAAATTTTGGCTTTAATAGCTTATTCAACAAATCGTTTAGGCGTCTTACTCTTATATAATGCTTGGCTATTTCATCTAACAAAGACTCAGCCCCTCGGATCCAACGCATTCGTTGCTCTTGATCATTACTGTTAATCCAGTCAAAGATAGGTGAAGAATAAAGCATACGCGTTGTTTCCTGCACCTCAACTTCGGAGTTAAGGTACTCCGAAATGACTTTGGTATGCTCACGCTTTAATTTCCAGAGAGGATTATCATGGCTAGTGTTAGTTGAGGGCATCGAAGTATAAGTTATGACTGGAAAGTAAGCGACATCATTGCTGACCTCGTTGAGAGCCCGTTTTAAAAGATCGTCTATAAGAACGATTTCATGGGGTATTTCGTTTTTATAACCACCATCTTTTAGGGTTTTTAACCATGGCTTGTTCATATGACAATCGGGATATTTTAAAGCCAATTCATCTTGTGTTAATACATGGTGATAACGCTGCATGACGCTATCAATGTCAGCTTTAAAAAATTCAAGATAACTAAGCTTTACGCTTCGCAAGTTATGCACGTAGCGTATGAAAGGGATTAACATTGTACTGAAAATGAGGGCGGCAATCGTGACAAGCATACGCATTATTACAAGTGCGTCGTCTGGATCTACATTAAAGAGAGTACCGGGTTTATTAACAATGTTAACTGGGGTTGTGCTTACTGACTTTTTGGGCGGTATGGGTAGATTTTCTACTGACTGAGTGGGTTTGTTCGTGGCAACAGAGTTATTGTTAGGCGCTGTTGCCACGACATCTTGCTTAGGCTCGGCAATGGGTTCGCTCTGGGTTTGAGCAAGAGCGTTTGTCGAACTAAAAACAAGCGATAGTATTAGTAAACTTTTGGACCACTTTCTGTTGTTGCACGCATCTGAAATCTCCTTAAAGTTGCATTTTACAATACGTAGTATACAAAAAACTACTCTTTTCCTCAAATATGTCAAACGAAAGTCCTTTCTCTTGGATTTATACACACCACGAATGCATTTGGATTTATAACGTAAAATGCCATCTATAACCACCGTTATCAAACACATAACTAATATAGATAGAAAAAAAAGTACCCCTCTGAAATGTGCTGCGTTATAGAATACCTAACACAAAACCAGCCAAAACACCTACCGCTATTGCATTTTCCATCTGCCTAGTTTCATTAGTGGGTTGTGCAAAACCCGAAACGCAAACAGCTTCACCCTCGCCAGTCAAAGAATCACAAAAAGCCAACTTTTTAAAAACAGGGTTAAGTGAGCGCATTCGCATTGAAAGCCAAAAAGTTGATTATTGGTCTTTAGAACAACGACTGGCGAACTACAAAGCGCCTAGCGTGTCGGTAGCTTTCATGCGAAATTGGCAACTGGCTTGGACCATGGAAAGCGGCGTTAAAGACGTAACTACCGAGCGGGTTGTTGATGAAAAACAGTATTCCAAGCAGGCAGTATTTCAAAACCCGCATTTGCGACAGTACTGATGAAATACCGCCAAGATAACCCGATTAATTTAGATACCGACGTAAATAACTTGCTTACCAGCTGGCAATTGCCCGAACACGAATGGACGGGGCAAGAAGCGGTGTCGTTACGCCGACTATGAAGCCATACCGGGGTACCACAGTGCATGCCTTCCTTGGTTACGCAGCGGGTGAACAGCACCCACGTTGCGCGCATTGATTAAACTCAAGGTCTTTAGCGGCCCATTACCTCTTGTAAAATGCTAGCCCACCTCTCACTCATAGCGGCCGGTACATTAATAGTAAGATTATGAAAAATAGAAGCACTTCTCCTAATCAGCAGTAGAGCAATTGCTATCTTTTAAAGTGACAGTCTCGCCGCTTTCACTGAGCGTCCATTAATTACGTTAACTCAGATACTCTAATACCTTTGTTCATTATTCTGCATTTATCTGCGAGATTCTGCACAGTTGCCCACTACAACCGTTTTATATCCATTTGTTCGTTTATCCCGGACCGACCATCATTGACGCGCGCAGAAAGCAATTAATTCCTCAATTTTTACACTTAAGCTCAAGCTTTATGTTTGCATTGCCACATTTTTTTTAAAATTTACGTAAAACTTAACACACTGTTATGGAATTTAACTGAAAGGAGTAATTCCATGACATCTTATGAATCTAATAGTAAGCAAGTTGAAGTACAAGGCCAACTCTACGATAGCTTGTCCGCAGCAGCCAGAGCCTTCGGATTAAATAGCGACAAAGTGCTTGAACGCGTTCGCTGCGGATGGAACATTTATGAAGCACTTGAAATTGTTGAGCGAAAACTGCCAACGATGAACTATCAAAACCGTATCGAACAATTTGCTGCTCAAGAGGGAATAAAAGCGAGTAGCGTGGGAAAACGTCTATCTTTGAGGCGAAGACGTATTAGAGAGTGGCTTAACCTGCCGGGTCTCTCCCCTACCCGTCATAGCAATGCTTTAATTGTCACAGATTCAGAAGGGCGCACATTTACCAGCTTAAAAGAAGCTTCTGCCGAAAAAGGCATGCATCGCTCAACATTAAAAAGCGGGAGCTTAAAGCTTGTAAAAGTGAAGAAATATGCTTTTGAATCGGAAATGGCTATTTCCGCCGAATCCATTTTACTTTTGTGCGCTCATCCAAACTTGGGGTTAAAAGATAACTTATTTTATTCAAATGGCCACTTCATACTTTTAGATAATCAAGTGCGCCTTCATCTGTTTTTCAGAAATACTGGGGATAATGAATATATTGCATTTGCATCGATTGATGGCGTGACGTTATTCAGTGTTAAGTGCTCGGCAAATGGATACGGCATATCTACAAGCAGCACATTATTTCGCGATACCGCTCTCCTAAAACCTCACGAAAAATCGGCATTGCATTATTTAATTCGTGGTTGTATGAAGCAGAATAGTGAAATGTTCTTAAGTGACTTTGTTAAATACAAAATGCCATAAGAGAAAAACGCCATGGTTTTTAACGGCAAATAACAAAGGAGTGAAATCTAGATTTGGTCACGAGTGGTCACGAATTGTGACCACTCGTGACCATTCTGACAGTATTTATCTGTTTTTAAAGGAAAAAACGAAAATAAACACAAATCCTGAAAAAACTGCGTAAAACCGATTAGTTCAATACTGTCAATGAGTTAGGAATCTTAAATATTTTTAAAATGACGCTAGAAAAAATTCTTAGGGGAAAAATAGATGGTGCGACTACCCTGATTCGAACAGGGGACCTCTACCATGTCAAGGTAGCGCTCTAACCAACTGAGCTATAGTCGCAAATATACTTCGGCAGAACTGCCTGAAGGACGGCGCGTATCATAGCGATGCGCAGTGCGTCCTGCAAGCTTATTTTGTGTTTAAGGTGTGTGTTTGATTGATTTGCCACCATTTATTGAAAAAGTGAGCAATTTCACACCGAATTAAACGTTCTCACGCTGCATAAATGGCAACGGCTTGATTTTATCAACAATACTGCCATCACTCGCTATTTTCATAAAGTACTCCCCTAACCTATCGGTTTCCTGCAATACCGTTTGCCAGTACTTAATACGGGTAGTGGCATCGAGTTGCTCGAAGTCTTTTCGATCTGGAATTTTACCGTATGGCAGGCTTGCAACGAACTTGGCAGATGGCACTAGCATGACCACATTGTCGTAACTATTTTTATGTGCCACGCGGCGTTTTAAGCCCTTGTCGAACCAACCCGGAATGGGCTTAGGGTAAAAGTGTGGATATAACACTAAACCTTTGTCAGGGCCAAATTCTAGGTCAAAATGATAATCAACTATACCGCCATCGCGATACATAGCTTGCGGAGCCCCCGCAATATCTCTTATTCCTTCTAGCACAACGGGAATAGCACCGGAGGCAAGCAGTGCATTGTGGATATTTTCGTTATTTAATTCGTAATGTTCGGTGGGCAATTGGTACGGGTCTTTAATTGAAAATTCTGTATTTGGCGACGAAAAAATACAGCGTGTGTAATACCTACCTAAGTTCTTTCGCGTGACCGCGTTAGCGGCAGCACTCATCGCAAGGCCCGATAACTGCGAAAACTTATGCTCGCGCCGGGTAGCCCCTAAACATTTGGCCACAAAGATGTGTGCTTTGAATCGCTCGTTGGCCAACACCTCTTTTTTTCCTTCGCTATCCACCATTTCTTTTACTAACGCTTCCGCCTTGCGGGTTATTTCCGCAGGAGTAGGCTTATCGCTGTAAGTAGTGGTTGAATAAGACGTGGCTAGCCGATTTATGGCTGCAAGCGGGTCGTTTTGTACTGCACAAATAGCCCTAAATGCCCCCGCAGAAGACCCTATAACATGTATTTGATGTTCTACATTACTAAACCACTCAGGGAACAGTACTCTGTCTAAACCTGCAAGTGAAAACCATTTTGGACCGCCTGAAGCGCCGAGAAAATAACTAAATATTTCAGGGTGAAAGCCTTGCTGCTTAATGGTATTCATTGCCCCATTGCCGGCATAAATTTCTAGCGGTGCCACGTATTGACTCTACTTATCATGTATGCGCCTAATTTATCAGTAAAAGCCGTAAAATCAATGGGCCGTCCATCACCTTTATGAAACCACAACTATAAGCAGTGCATTTGATGTTGAAGTTTCCACCCGCGTAAACAAATCATCACACATCAATTTTTTATAAGGGCCCTATTCTAGCCACGCAATTGATTTACTTTTTATTAATATTTACGCTACGTAAATAGAAGCGTTTAGCATCAGCAGTATTTGAAAGGTGGGTATTGTGAGTCAACTAACTTATTTGTCGGGTTTTAATAATGAGCATGAAACTGAAGCCTTGCCTAATGCACTACCCAAAGGGCAATTTAGCCCGCAGAAAGTTAATTATAAACTTTACGCTGAGCAAGTCAGCACCAGTGCATTTACCGCGCCTCGGACTAAAAATAGACGCAGTTGGACTTATCGAATTCGGCCTTCTGTTGCTATGGGTGATTTTTCACCTTATAAAAACACACAGCTTCAAACTGGCCCTCAAACGCAATCGCCGTGCCCGCCAAATGTAATGCGTTGGGATCCTCTCCCCCTAATTGATGAGAGTAGCAACATAGACTTTATTGAAGGTTTAGTGACCATAGCCACGAACGGCGACGCTAATCAGCAAATCGGCATCGGCATTCACTGCTATAGTGCGAATTCGTCTATGGGGAATAAGGTATTTTACTCATCCGACGGTGAGATGCTGTTCGTTCCACAACATGGAAACATGGAAGTAAAAACTGAGTTTGGCAAATTACATCTATCTGCAGGTGAAATTATGGTGATCCCTCGTGGGGTTCGCTTTAGCGTTACTCCTATTGATGGCGCAATTCGAGGGTATATTTGTGAAAACTATGGGCAGTCATTTGTTTTATCTGAGCGAGGCCCCGCAGGCGCAAACGGGTTTGCCAATCAAAGAGACTTTTTGTACCCCACTGCATGGTTTGAGGATGTAGACACGCCCCATGTCATCATTAACAAATTTTGTGGCCATTTATACCAAGCCCCGCTTCCACATTCGCCTTTTGATGTCGTGGCGTGGGTAGGTAATTCAGCGCCTTACAAATATGATCTTAAAAATTTTAACGTAATTAATACCGTCAGTTTTGACCACCCCGACCCTTCCATATTTACGGTGCTAACCTCGCCTTCGGAACTTGAAGGCACTGCCAATGTAGATTTTGTCATTTTCCCCCCACGCTGGATGGTGGCTGAGAATACCTTCCGCCCGCCTTATTTTCATAGAAATGTGATGAGTGAATTTATGGGTTTAATTGAGGGGAGTTATGATTCTAAAGAAAAAGGCTTTGCGCCTGGTGGTATGAGTTTACATAATTGCTTTACCCCTCATGGCCCCGAAGCTTCTGTATTTGAAGCTGCCTCGAATACAGAATTAGCCCCACAGAAATACGAAAATACACTGGCGTTTATGTTTGAATCTCGCTTTCCTATTGCCCCAACTGAGTTTGCACTTAGTACTCCACTGCGCCAAACAGACTATATCGATTGTTGGAAAGGAATAACGAAGCATTTCGACGGTAAGATATAAGTACTATATAAAAATCATAATAGTAGGGAAATTCTTTGAATGTATGTATTTATGAACATTCCCTAGTTGACCATAAATAAAAATAAAACATTTAAATTCAGCTGGTTACACCGTTAAAAACCAGATTAAATTGCGTTTTCACACAGCTGAAAACTAAACGTTACACTTAATACGCTACAACGGCTCTCGTCGTGTTTTAACACTCTATTGCCCTTATATTTACCTCACCATTACAATCATCTCTTCTAATTACAATCGCCTTAGCGTGGGTTCAATATCAAAAACTAATTAACTAACGCAAAGGCAGTGACTTCAGTAAGCGAGAAAGAAAATGGCAGACGTATTTGAAAACCCAATTGGGTTAGATGGTTTTGAGTTTTTAGAATTTACCGCGCCTAAAAAGGGTTTATTGGAGCCTATGTTTGAAGCGATGGGTTTCACCCTTGTGGCCAAGCATAAATCAAAAGAGGTGGAGCTGTGGCGCCAAGGCGATATCAATCTTTTAAGTAACTATGAAAAAAATTGCCACGCTTCTTACTATGCCGAAGAACACGGCCCTTCAGCGTGTGGCATGGCCTTTCGCGTTAAAGACTCTCAGCACGCCTATTCTGAAGTGCTAAAGCGCGGCGCTCAACCTATGGACACCCACACGGGCCCAATGGAATTAAAACTGCCGGCTATCAGAGGTATCGGCGGTGCCATGCTTTATTTAATCGATCGCTATCAAGGCGAAAACACCATTTATGATATCGATTTCACATGGATTGAAGGGGTAGACAGACACCCTGAAGGTTGTGGCTTCCACACGCTGGATCACCTTACTCACAATGTGTATCGCGGCCGAATGAATCATTGGGCGAAATTCTACGAATCGTTGTTTAACTTTCGCGAAATTCGCTATTTTGACATTAAGGGTGAATACACGGGTTTACTATCTAAAGCCATGACCGCGCCTGATGGCAAAATTCGAATTCCACTTAATGAAGAAGCCGTGGGCGGTGGCGGTCAAATCGAAGAATTTTTAATGCAATACAACGGTGAAGGTATCCAGCATATTGCCTTTGCTTGTGACGACCTTATAAGCTGCTTAGATAAACTTAAAGCGAAGGGCATGAAGTTTATGACCCCACCTCCTGATACTTATTACGACATGTTAGAAGAGCGCTTACCCGGCCACGGTGAGCCTGTTGGAGAATTTAAACAACGAGGTATTTTGTTAGACGGCACCACGGAAGGCGAGTCTCCTCGTTTGCTACTGCAAATTTTCTCAGAAACCGTTTTTGGCCCAGTGTTTTTCGAGTTTATTCAGCGCAAAGAAGACGATGGATTTGGAGAAGGCAACTTTAAAGCGTTATTTGAATCGATTGAGCGGGATCAGGTAAATCGCGGCGTATTAAATAAATAGTCGCCCTAATCAATGCTTGCTCAAAAATTTTACACATAGTGGTGTTAGTGATGTCAGCCCCCTTAGCCTGAAGCTGACATCACCCTGTGTATTCCTAACCTTTCCTAATCTTTCCCCTCCTTTCCTCAGCGTGTACTTGCCGTGTTCTGGTAGTGCCCTTTTACTCTTCGCCTTGTTCATAAAGTGCACAACACGCCCCTGAAGGGTCTTTTATAATACAAAAGCGAGATTTACCATGATGGCGAATATCTCCTATTTGCTGCCCACCAGCGCTTTTAGAAGCGGCCAATGCTGAGTCTAATTCGGCTACCGTGAAATACGGCACCCACCCGCCAGGAATATTACTATTGCAGCCTCGCTTGTGACATATACCACCAGCAGGGCTACCATCTTCTTTCATCATCACATAATCGTTGTAGCCGCCCATATCGAAGGCTTCTTTTTTCCAGCCCATTACATTCACATAAAAATCAGCTAGGGCATCAGCGTCTTCAGTGGTGATATCCATCCATAAACTATCGCTCATATCATTCCCCTTTTGAGGTTTGGCATTATTAGGTCATCAAGCCAGTCTGTAACCTAGTATGTAAACCCAGTATTTAAATATAGTACTCTTTGATAATTGCACAGCCATTGATAAAAAACCACGTGGCGATCCGGTTTATTACGTTGGATAAAAGACAGCAGTGTCAAGACAAGAAATTGCAAAATAAGCAGAACAATTTTTAAATATGTATAGACAGAGGCTGTGGAAAATGCTTGTGAATAGGTAAATGTTATCCACTGACTATTGTTTGTACAGTTTATTTTATTGTTTAATTTCAAGACTTTAAACAAAAGCCCCAAACTACTCAACAAACTTATCCACAGATTAAGTGGATAACACGTAGCACTTAACCACAGATAGTGTTTTAATGTGGATACTTTGATTGAAACCTTTTTTTCCGGTTATTCATGCCAAAACAAACACTCTCAGTACTTCCCCAACCATTTACGATCCACAGCCTAGATGGCGACAGTGCAATTCCTGCAAATGTACTTCAAAGCCCGCTTTTTTTCTTGGGCAAAACAGAAGATGAATTGTCTATTGTTATCCCGTCGAATGTAGATGTAGATTCACTAGATTCTGACGAAGGCTGGCGAGCACTTGAACTGCTCGGCCCGCTGCATTTATCTATGGTAGGTATTATGGCGCAGATAGGCGCGGTGCTTGCCGCCGTGAAAGTCGCTATTTTTGTTGTATCGACATTCGAAACCGATTTTTTCCTTGTGAAAGATAATAAACTTGCTGATGCAACAAAGGCATTAAGAAATGCAGGTTATACGGTTCTTGAGGGCAAGTAGTGTTAATAGAAAAGCAACTGACATCGCCTCCTGAACAGTTTAAAAAAACCATTCCAATCGCATCACCGGTGTCAGGCCAATGTGTGTTACTGCAACACGTTAATGATGATCTAATCAATGTTGGAGCATGGGGGCCAGGTTTAGCGCTTACCACCGCTTCCAGTAAAGTGGTATCCCCATTTAATGCAACAGTAATGAAAATAGATCCCCTCGACTATTCAATTGAAATTAGATCTTCTTTTGGGCTTAAGTGTCGAATCAAATATGGCTTACACACCCAAATGCTGCACGGTGCGCAATTTTTAACTCAGTTAAGACAAGGCGAACAGATTAAAGCCGGTGCTATGTTATTTAGTGTTAATTCCGCGTGGCTAAAACAACAAGGCGTGGAAAATATTTGTATAATGACCTTATTAAATGCCAAAGCATTAATAGGCGTTCTACCAACGCATCAAAAATTTGTTGATGCGGGTAACGACACGCTGTTAACCCTTTATATTTAGGCAAGTTCGAACCCTTTTTGAAAATGTATAATAACGAGCTTATTATGCACTTACACTAACTTCACGCTGTAACGGAGTATCCTTTTGAGTACAACAATGTATGGCATCGCAAATTGCGACACGATCAAAAAAGCCAAAAAATGGCTTACTGAGAACAACATCGAATTTACTTTTCACGATTACAGAAAAGACGGTATAGACGCCAATTTTCTTGCCAACGCTGAAGCCAGTCTTGGTTATGAAGTGATGTTGAACAAACGTGGCACGACTTTTCGCCAACTCGATGACAGTGATAAAACAGATATCACCCGCGAAAAGGCACTCGCTTTGTTACTTGAACACCCTGCGATGGTGAAGCGCCCTATTTTAAACCATAACGGCACGTTTCACATTGGCTTTAAACCTGCGCAGTATGAGGAAATATTTTGTTAAACGATAACGTAATAGACATTGCTAAAAACTTAATGAATAGGCGTTCGGTTACCCCTGAAGATGAGGGTTGCCAAGAAGCCATGAAAGATTTTTTAGGTACCTTGGGGTTTAACAATGAAACTATGGTGTTTGACGATACCACCAACCTGTGGTCACGTCGTGGTAACGAAGGTCCTGTCTTTTGCTTTGCTGGTCACACCGATGTGGTTCCCAGTGGTCCAGAAAGCGCATGGAAAACCCCGCCTTTTACGGCTACTGAAGTAGACGGCTATTTACATGGCCGTGGTGCTGCCGACATGAAAGGCAGTTTGGCCGCAATGTTAGTCGCAACCCGTAAATTTGTAGCCGATTATCCTGATCACAAAGGTAGTATTGCGTATCTTATTACCAGTGACGAAGAAGGCCCGTTTATCAATGGCACTACTCGTGTTATCGATACCCTTGAAGCACGAAATGAAAAAATCACGTGGTGTGTGGTTGGCGAACCATCTTCGACCGATGAAGTGGGCGATATTGTTAAAAATGGCCGACGTGGTTCATTAACTGGCGATCTTACTGTTAAAGGTATTCAAGGCCATGTTGCTTATCCGCACTTAGCAAAAAATCCAGTGCATTGCGCCACACCTGCCTTAACAGAATTGGCTCAGTCTCATTGGGACAATGGCAACGAGTTTTTCCCGCCCACCAGCTTTCAAATTTCAAACATTAATGGCGGCACTGGTGCAGGTAATGTAATTCCTGGCGAGCTTCATGTGTGCTTTAACTTCCGGTTTTCAACCGAAGTGACAGATCAAGAACTCATTAAACGCGTTACGACCATTCTGGATAAGCACGAACTTGACTACGACATAAAGTGGACGTTTAACGGCCAGCCTTTTTTGACAGACTCAGGCCCGCTGCTTACTGCCACTGAAAAAGCAATTGCCGATGTACGTGGCACGCCTACCATTTTATCTACCGCTGGCGGCACATCTGATGGGCGATTTATTGCGCCGACTGGCGCACAAGTTATTGAGCTAGGGCCAGTAAATGCCACCATTCATAAAATAGATGAATGTGTAAAAATGAGTGATTTAGAGTTATTAAGCGACATGTACTACGGTATTTTGGTCAATCTACTCGCATGAAACCAGCTACCTGGTTAGGGCAAGACAATCCTCACCTTGTTGATGCAGGAAATGGACACTTCCTGCATGCCAACGTGCTACCCGCTTTTGTTAATATGCAACAAGCCGCCCGAGATGACGGTATAGATTTGTGCTTAGTAAGCAGCTTTCGTCACTTTGATAAACAGTGTGCTATTTGGAATAGAAAATGGCGTGGCGAAGCTGCGCTGTTGGATAGTGAGGGCACTGTATTAAACCCGAACAGTTTATCCAACGTAGAAAAACTACATGCAATACTGATGTGGTCAGCGTTACCTGGTGGCAGTCGACATCATTGGGGAAGTGACTTTGATGTTTATGACAAGCACGCCGTTGAACAATGGAGCGGTAAGTTTTCGTTAGTTGATAGCGAATATCGAAAAGGTGGGCCTTGTTTTTTGTTAGCTAATTGGCTTAAAGCGAATATGAGCACCTTTGGGTTCTTTCGCCCATTCAATGAAGATAAAGGCGGCGTAGCGTGTGAGCTTTGGCACCTAAGCCACCGGGCTGTTGCCACTGAGTTTGAACAAGCGCTTTCGCTGACGGAACTCACTACTGCCATCAAACACAGTAGCATTGACGGTAAAGCCGTTGTGCTGGAGCATATTGATGAAATTTACTATCGCTACGTGTTAAATCGTGGCGAGAGTTGGGATAGTGAAAGTTGGGCTAGATAAGCTTTCACAACTAAATAGCTTTAACGGAGACAGTGATGGATACGCTTTGGGTTGTCATTATTATCGTTATTGTATTGGGCGTGGTGGTTGGCAATATCACGCTGTTAAAATACAGCGCTAAATTTAAATTTCCAACACCGCTTAAAAAGAAAGACGATAAGCAAAAGAAGAATGGATTTGAAGATGAAGAGGACGACTGGTAAAACAGTCGCCCTGCTGGAAGGCTAACCACATCAAAGCTAATCACATTAAGACTAACCAGATTCAAACTGCTAACATCTGGGTTTAAGCTGGCATTGAATCAGGTTCTTTGTCCGAATTAGCCTACCTACTACATGTTAAAGTGGCGATGTTTTTACTGCAGTTCCGCTAATACTCACCATCAACATACTGCCTTTGTCACCGATAACTTGGTAATCAAGATCTATTCCCACAACTGCGTTAGCACCCATGCTGCGAGCCTCATGCTCAAGTTCTGTAAACGCTAGCTTTCTTGCTCGCGTTAATTCTTCTTCATATGAACCAGAACGGCCACCTACAATGTCACGTATAGAGGCAAATAAATCTTTTACTATGTTAGCGCCCATCACGGCTTCGCCAACCACAATGCCATAGTAGGCTTCAATTTTTTGGCCTTCCAGAGTAGGCGTAGTTGAAATTATCATGGGTTGCTCCTTGCTGAGTTGTTTTAAAAATTGGGTTTTATTTTGGTCTTATAGTAGACCATAAGTTATTCACAGAAGTGTTAGCCACCTAGCACACGGTTAACCAAGCCTATTAAGAAAATGCCTTTTTCAGCACATCTACCAATGCAGCGGCTTTATCTTCAGGGTAAGCCACAACGGCTTGCGCGCCCCAAATTGGTTTTGGCCATGCGATATCACTTTTATACCGTGCAACATGATGAATGTGCAACTGACTGACCACATTACCCAGTGCTGCGACGTTTAATTTATCGGGTGAAAATTGCGATTGCAGTAAACGGCTCACCTGTGCCGACTCACTTAAAAACTGTTGCTGTTGGGCGTCTGACAATTCAATGATTTCAGTTACCCCATCTACACGAGGCACTAATATTAACCATGGAAACTGGCTATCATTCATTAGTAATACCCTACAAAGGGGTAAATCGTGAATGAAGAACGTATCAGCCTCTAGCCTTGCATCTAACTTAAACACTAAGTTTCTCCAGCTTTGTTGGGACTACCGTTAATAAAGCACGTTGCCCTATTGCCACATTAGCATTAGGGAACACTATCGCTTCTCCGTCTTGCTGTGCAGTGTAGGTAGCGCCGGTTTCGGTCGCCAATACCGTGCCTTTAGCATAATCGGTAAAATTAGGCGTGTCGTCATCGAAATGCAACGTAAAATCGTTTTGATGGCGATTGATAACTTGATTCACCCGATAAATATCTAGCGAGTCTATATCAACGTCAGGTCTGAAATCATCTTCACAAATTAATGCAGTAATTGATTGTTTTGCTGCTTCGAAACGGCTCATGTCGTTTTGACCAAATGGCTGCACTTTGCCCAATTCGACGGTAAAGGCATGCGCTTGATGCTGCACAGAAGACGAGTAACTAAACGTTGTGGTTTCTGATTCAGATAACAAAATGGTTTGAATACCACACGCAGCTAAAAATCCAAGCTGGCTTTTGCTATGCGCTTTACCATGCAAATACGGGTAGACCGCAAACTTTTCATTTTTAGACTCACGAATAGCCGTATGTAGGTCGTAGTGATACTTCTCATCACCAGAAGCTGCCACAGAGAAGAAATCGGTTATTGCCTCTTCTAGCGCTTTAGCACGTTTGCGCTCACTGTTGTTACATCCTTCCCCTTTCGAATGGGCGCCATTAAACAACCGATTCATGTTTTCTTCTACAAACCTTTCAGCAATATCCATTGCGGGTAAGTTACCAAATAGAAAAAGTACACGATGGCTAAGCTCAAGCTTGTTAGTAAGAATATGCTGTACCAGCTCGTCGCATATTTCGATGGGGGCCGTTTCATTTCCATGAACGCCGCTAGATAACACAACATGCTTATTGATAGACGTTTTCGCCGTTGGCGTGAAAGCAATAATACCGGGAGCGGCGATAGCAACGTCAGTACCATTGCCTAACGTAAATTGAATAGAGGAGGTAAATAACTCAGGTTGAGTTCTAGACAAAGAAAGAAAATTTCCTTGCTCGATAAGTTGTTGCATACATAAACCAAAAGTAGCTTGAATAACACTAGTTTAGCGACTCAGCCAAGCGAATGCACGTATTGCCCCTTCGTAACCGAGGGATTTTATTTAGGCACGTAAAGGAGAGTTACCGACAATGATTTCTTGCTGCGCTAGACTAATAAAGTCATTCAGCGGAATGGCTTTTGAAAACAAATACCCCTGCCCTATCGTTACACCCACCTCTCGGAGTATGTGCAGTTGAGCGATGGTTTCTACGCCCTCGGCAATGACATCACAGTTTTTCGCTTTACCGATAATTTTTGCAGCTTCGATAATGGCACGATTAACAGGATGTTTCGCTAATTCTATAACAAAGGTTTTATCTATTTTAAGCGCGCTTAAATCAAGATCTCGAATGTATGCAAGGTTTGAGTAACCTTTCCCAAAGTCATCTACCGAAATGGCGACCCCTAGGGCGCGAAGCTCATCAAGCTGCTTTTTCACCATCAGTGAATTAGACAAGGCTACATCTTCAGTCAGCTCTAACTCTATACGAGTAAGCGGCATGGCGTAGGTCTTACTAAGCATCTTCAAGGAAGGGATAAGATGATTATCATACAACTGAGTAGGCGATATGTTGACAGACAAGGTCAGCGACAAACGGTGAAAATCAAAATCAACTAAACTTCTAAACGCTTGCTCTAACGTCCAATAGCCCAACTCATTCATCATGTTATAGGATTCTGCCGCTTCAATAAGCGGGCCTGGGAACAGTACGCCATCTAACGGATGATTCCAGCGAAGTAAGCACTCAGCCCCAATCACTTCAAGGGTTTGAAGGTTAACTTTAGGTTGATAATAAAGCTCTAATTCATTTTGCGATAACGCACGTTTTAAATCAGCTTTTAATGCAAGGCTACGACCCGTATCGGTCTTATCTTGCATATTATACAGGCAAAAGTTTTCGTACTTATTTTCTTTTGCTTGCTTTAGTGCCGCTTCTCCACGAGACACAAATGCCGTAATTTCAAAGGCCTGACCCTCTGATGTCACTACACCTACATTAAAATCGGCGATGAATGCATGGCCATCGTGATGCATGGGTGTTTTGAAATGCTCAACAAGCCGTTCGAACATGTCTCGCATTTGGCCTGAACTTCGCGTACCGAGAAACGCAATACCAAATACATCACCACTTATTCTGCCAAGGCGAATATCACCACCAAACAAAGATTGGATGCGGTTAGCAATTTCTAGCAGAAACCTGTCACCAATATTAATCCCTAAACTGGTGGTTACGTCTGAGAAACGGACTACATCCACTAGCATTAGTGATAATGATGGATGCAATACACCACACTTCGAGACTGTGTCGATAAACGCAAATCGATTGGGAAGTGTAGCCAGCGAATTATGATGTTGGCTCATGACGGTTTCCTTGCACTAAACGGCGGCTAGGTGCTTAAAATAAGCAGACGGTAGTTCAACACGACTTAATACTAAGCGCAACGTGTTATCAGTATATGAATCTATACCTTATTATAGATTGCAGACCTTTTTACATTAAATCGGCTACTTATTGATTTTTAATTTATTTTTATTTTAATTGGATAAATATATCACAACAAAAAGCCCGGAAAGCATAGCATTTCCGGGCTTTTTGTTGAGTCTCTTGAGACTAGTTTTCAATCTTACACGGTGAAAGTTTCCAAATACGTTCTACATAATCTTTAATTGAACGGTCTGAGGTAAACTTACCCATCTTGGCGGTATTGATAATCGCCATTTTAGCCCAGCGCGCTTTGTCACGGTACGCCTCATCAATAGCAATTTGCGCATCGCAATAACTACGGAAGTCTGCTAGCACCATGTATTGGTCACCATGATCTAACAAGCTTTGCTTAATCGACACTAGCGCACCTGGCTTACCCGGCGTGAAGTAATCGGTTTCAAGCCAATCAAGAACCGCTTTAATTTCAGGATCACGGTAGTAGTAATCGTAAGGCTTGTAGCCGTTATCCTTCAGCTCGTGAACTTCTTCAACGGTTAGGCCAAAGATAAAGATGTTGTCATCGCCTACTTCTTCGGCAATTTCAACGTTAGCCCCATCAAGTGTACCTACGGTAATAGCGCCGTTAAGTGCCAACTTCATGTTACCGGTTCCAGACGCTTCTTTTCCTGCAGTACTAATTTGCTCAGACACGTCTGATGCTGGGATCATTTTCTCAGCAAGCGATACGCGGTAGTTCGGCAAGAACACCACTTTAATTTTATTGTTTACACGTGGGTCGTTATTGATTTTATCAGCCACTTTGTTGATGGCGTAAATAATATCTTTTGCCAACTTGTAACCCGGTGCTGCTTTCGCGCCGAAAATGAATACGCGAGGCACCATATCGTAATCAGGGTTTTCTAGCAGTCGACGATACAAGGCCATAATATGAAGCAAGTTCAAATGTTGACGCTTGTATTCGTGAAGGCGTTTAATTTGTACATCGAAAATAGCGTTAACGTCTACTTCAATGTCTAACGACTCTCGAATTTCATCAGCCAGCAACTGCTTGTTGTTAAGCTTCACTTGCATGAATTGCTTTTGGAACGTTTTGTTATCAGCGTACTTTTCTAGTGCTTCAAGTTTGTATAAGTCTTTTGGCCAATCTGTGCCAATTTTCTTATCAATCAATTTAGAAAGTTCAGGGTTACACGCTTTCAACCAACGACGTGGCGTAATACCATTCGTTACATTCGTTAATTTGCCTGGCCATAACGCATCGAACTCTGGGAACAAGTCAGACTTCACGAGTCGAGAGTGCATTTCAGCTACGCCATTTACCGCGAATGAGCCAATAACCGATAAGTGGCCCATACGTACCATTTTCTCGTTGCCTTCTTCTATAATAGAAAGCTTGGCTTTAATGCGGTTGTCGCTTGGCCATTTCTTATCGACTTCTGCCATGAATCTATGGTTAATTTCATAGATGATTTCTAAATGGCGCGGTAAGATTTTTTCAATCATACGTGCAGGCCATTTTTCTAAGGCTTCAGGTAACAACGTATGGTTGGTATAAGCGAACACTTTCGTGCTGATACCCCATGCTTGATCCCAATCTAGTTCAGCGCGGTCTACTAAGATACGCATAAGTTCAGGAATCGCGATAGCTGGGTGTGTATCATTTAATTGAATGACAACCTGATCAGCGAAGCGGCTCCAGTCATCACCATGGGCACGCTTGTAACGGCGAATGATGTCTTTTAAAGAACATGAGCAGAAGAAGTACTGCTGAATTAAACGAAGCTCTTTACCTGCTTGAGTTTCATCGTTTGGATAGAGTACTTTTGAAATGGTTTCTGCTTGTACGTTTTCACGCTGCGCATCTACATAACCACCAGCGTTGAATACATCCCAATTGAAGTAATCAGATGAATCTGACTGCCACAAACGCAACACGTTTACGGTTTTACCTTCATAACCAACGACAGGAATATCCCATGGTATCCCTTTAACAATTGAGCCAGGGTGCCATTCTTTCTGAATACGGCCGCTTTCGCCGTATTTGGTTTCTACATAACCAAATAAAGGCACTTCTTGAATTGACTCTGGGCGGCAGATTTCCCACGGGTTACCGTAATCGCGCCAACTATCAGGGCGTTCTATTTGAGCACCACTCTTAATTTCTTGACGGAAAAGGCCATGTTCATAATGAATACCATAACCAATTGCAGGCAATTCCATCGTGGCAAGTGAGTCGATAAAGCACGCGGCTAAGCGCCCTAACCCGCCATTACCTAGTGCCATGTCTGGCTCTTCTTCCATGATGTCGGTAATTTCAACACCAAGTTCTTTTAATGCGCCACTAGCCACATCGAACAAACCTAAATTTTGAAGGTTGTTCGATAACAATCTACCCATTAAGAATTCAGCAGAAAAATAATGTACTGCACGAGTATCATTGAAGTAGTGACTTTTTTGCGTTTTGCGAAGGCCTTCTAGTACCTGAGCCTGAATGGCTGCACAGGTAGCTTTCCACCATGCGTGGTTATTAGCCTTATTTTCATCCGTACCTAGCGTACAGTGAAGGTGCTTAACAATAGCAGCTTTAAACTCTGTCTTGTCTAGCGGTGAAGAGGGTTGCGTTTTGGCAGCTTTTGCATTCATTTTGCGTCTCACTCTGGTTGATGTGTACTAAAGCACACTCAATATGTAATTTAATTACAGAAAAAATCAACAATATGAGATCAATATAGCAGTGCTTAAACGATTTTGTTGTGATAATTTTGTTAAAATAACAAAAAACCGGATGAAAACGTATGCAATCATCCGGCGTTTAACATTGATTTAACAAACCCCGCCTTGAAGAGGTTGTTTTTTGACCTTATTTGATAATCTTACCCACTAAGGCTTCCGCTTCTTGAATTAATTCTTGTAAGTGAGTTTCACCTTTAAAGCTTTCTGCATAAATTTTGTAGATTTGTTCAGTCCCTGATGGACGTGCTGCAAACCAACCATTTTCTGTAGAAACCTTTACACCACCAATAGCGGCATTGTTACCTGGGGCGTGGGTTTGCACGGCAGTAATGGGCTCACCAGCTAGGGTATCGCTGGTTACTACCGAAGCATCCATAGCAGATAACTTCTGCTTTTGCTCTAAGGTAGCAGCCACATCTACACGGTTATAAACCGGCGATGAAAATTGCTCAGTTAATGCCTGATAGTGTTCACCTGGATCTTTCTTAGTCACCGCAAGAATTTCAGCAGCTAACAAACACAGGATAAAACCGTCTTTATCGGTAGCCCAAGTTTCGCCATTTCGCTGTAAGAAAATACCACCAGCACTTTCTTCACCTGCAAAACCAATTTCACTGTTAGATAAACCATCTACAAACCATTTGAAGCCTACTGGCATTTCAGCAAGGGGTTTGTCTAAGCTATTCGCTACGCGATCGATCATGCTGCTTGAAACCAGTGTTTTACCGATTTTAAGTGACGCTGGCCACTCGGGTCTGTGTGTATATAAATACTGAATGGCCACCGCAAGATAATGATTGGGGTTCATTAAGCCAGCACTTTTGCATACGATACCGTGGCGATCGAAATCTGGGTCGTTGCCCCATGCAAGGTCAAAATCATCTTTTAATTCGATTAAGCCCGCCATGGCGAAAGCACTTGAACAGTCCATGCGTAACTTGCCGTCTTTATCGCGGCGCATGAATCCAAACTGAGGGTCGACAGCAGGGTTTACAACCGTGATGTCTAATCCATATTTATCCGCAATACGAGACCAATAACCGATACCTGCACCGCCAAGGGGGTCAGTACCGAGTTTCAAGCCCGCTTTTGCGATAGCCTGCATATCAATAACCTGAGCTAGGTCATCAATATAAGGTTCCATAAAATCTTCTTCGCGCACTAACTTCTGGGCTCTTACGGAACGGATATCGATGCGTTTAACGTCTTTATTGCCTTCGGCAATAAGCGCGTTCGCACGATTTTGAATTTTGGTCGTCACGTCGCTATCAGCTGGGCCGCCATGAGGAGGGTTATATTTGAACCCACCATCTTCGGGTGGGTTGTGTGATGGGGTTATGACTACCCCGTCAGACTTCGCCGCGTTTTCTCGGTTATAACGAATGATAGTACGGGAAATTACCGGCGTGGGGGTATAACCTAAGCTTTCGTTGTCGCTTCGTTGAATTACCACATCAACACCGTTGGCACTGAGTACTTCGATGGCGGTGATCATGGCAGGTTCAGACAATGCATGGGTGTCTTTACCTATAAATAGCGGCCCGGTAATACCTTCTGCTTCACGATATTCAACCAGTGCTTGGCAGATTGCACTAATATGGGTATCGGTAAAAGTATAGTTCGACGCCGATCCTCTGTGCCCTGAAGTACCAAAACTTACTGCTTCAGTTGGGGCAGCGGCGTCTGGTTTGTAGCTGTAATACTGGCTAACAAGTTGTGCCACATTAATCAGTTGTTCAGGTGCAGCTGGCTTACCAGCCTGCGGATGTAAAGCCATGAAAAGTCCTTATTTTAAGTTAAGCGTTTATTTGCCCTCTGGGGCGAATCGACTTACTACCGTTTCGACGACATCGGGCTGATACCCTAATGTACGCAAAACTTGTTCCAGCATGTTTACTTTCTTCGCGGTATTGTTGTTGGTGACCACCCAAAATGGGCTATCAGGAATGGCTTTTGGATTAGTACTACTGCCATTTTCTAACAACGCCTCTTTGCTTGTAGCAAAATAGGTACGATTTTTACCAATAATCGATTTAACGTTTTCAAAGGTATCGCTATTTAACTTGTGCGCAGCACTTAGAATAAATAAGAATTGGTCGACACGTTTGGTAAAGGTCGATAACGCATCTTGAGATACCATACCCACAATATCATCTTTATTGTGATTTTCTATTTCAGTCACCGTTGGCGCCACTACGTCTTTTTTAACGGGCGCTTTGGCTGCAGTTGTTGATTTTGCAGCGGGTGATTTCGTCACTGGTGCTTTGGCAACGGTTGCTTTAGGTGCCGCTTTGGCCACCGGTTTAGTGGCTGGTTTCGCTTCTGCCTTTTGCGCCGAGGCGTTAGCGGTAGTGGTAGCAGCAACCGGTGCTTTCGCCGATTGTACTGACTCATCAGGTAGAGAGGCGTTGCTTGCACCCTTTATTTCACCGTCTTCAGGCAATAAAAGCCTACGTAAAATTTCTGATGCGCTCTCGCCTATATGTTTTGTTTGGCTGGCGATAAAGGCATACAAATCATCATCTATTTCAATGCTTTTCATAACTACTTCCTTAACAAGATGCCCCATTATAGACAACCGATACGCACAGCGCAGCACTATTTCTAACCTAGCCCTAAATTCGTTAAAACCAACATTAAAATGATGCTTTTAACGTGTTAAATAACCATGCTCATACCTTTGTATGGGTGTCAACTGCTATTTGAGCACTTTAGTTGCTATTATCAATACATAAGGGGTTAAAAAGGTAACGTTTTATCATGCGAAAAGAGATTCAATTAGTGCATGACGCGCTAAGTCAGAAGATTATCGGCAAATCTGAACAGTTAAAACTTGCGGTAACGTGTTTGCTAGCTCATGGTCACCTTCTTATTGAAGATTTACCTGGTATGGGTAAAACCACGCTTTCCCACGCACTTTCCCATGTATTCGGCCTTCAATATTCACGTATTCAATTTACGTCAGATTTACTCCCATCAGACATGCTAGGGGTTAACGTTTATCAAAGTCACAATGGTGAATTTCAATTTAGGCACGGCCCCATTTTTAGCCAAGTTGTTCTTGCCGACGAGCTAAACCGAGCAAGCCCTAAAACCCAAAGTGCCTTGTTAGAAGCGATGGAAGAGCGACAAGTGAGTATTGATGGCACCACCCATGCTTTACCTTCTCCCTTTTTTGTTATCGGCACGCAAAACCCGGGTTATCAATCTGGCACCTATCCGCTACCTGAGTCACAACTAGACCGCTTTTTTATGCGTATTTCCCTGGGCTTTCCGAACTGGGAAGCCGAAAAAGCCATGCTGAAACAATCAACTGACGTTCAGCAACAGATAGCCTCGTGTTTATCGCAGACCGATTTGATCACTATGCAAGATGCGGTTACCCATGTGCATGCTAGCGATGATGTGATTAATTATATATTGCGTTTAGTGACAGAAAGTCGCGCAGAAGGTCGCTACCCTACCCCGTTGTCGCCACGGGCTAGCCGAGCCTTATTGCAGGCCGCTAGGGCTTGGGCTTATATGCACGATAGAACTTTTGTGACGCCAGATGACGTGCAAGCTATATTCGTTGCCGTTACTGAGCATAGGCTTAGTGCAAGTACCCCTGAACATACGGGCACGTCGCTAAGTCAGCATTTACTGGATAGTATCGATCCGCTGGCGGCGTAATCCATGTTTAAAAAGGTATTACATAAGCATTGGCTCGCTTGGCTAGACAAACGTATTCCGCCACATTCTTCACATGCTCTGAATATGCGTTCGGTGTTTATTTTGCCGAGCCGTTTTGGCTGGGGATTTATCGTGATGTGTATGTGCTTGTTTCTATTAGGCACTAACTATCAAAACAACCTTATGCTGTTATTAAGCTATTTGTTACTTAGCGTAATGTTACTCACTTTGTTTTACAGCTATCAAAATTTTGCGGCTATTGCCCTTAGCGCATCCTCCCCCAAAACCGTATTTGCTAATACGTCAGCACACCTTACCCTCAATCGGATTAAGCACTCAGACTATAAAACTACGCCGGAAGGCTTATTGCAGGCGCATTGGCTTGAGATAAATAAGCTTCAACTGCCTAGGCGAAAAGATACGAGCACTATCTCCTTTGATATTGGCAATCGAGAACAGCGACTGACTGTTCCTTTATTACTTCACACTAGAGGTGAGCACAGACTCCCTCGAATTACCTTTAAAAGCGCCTACCCCTTCGGTTTGTATCATTGTTGGACTCACTTAGATTTCGACGTAAAAGTCATCGTGTATCCAGAACCCAAAGCTGGACCGGTGTGTGAAGTTGTTCACAACACGGAAGATGCCGTCGGTGGTAAAGAAGATGACCGACAAGGTAATGAAGACTTTTTTGCCCTCACCGATTTCATTGAAGGCGAACCGTTAAACCGCGTAGCGTGGAAGCAAGTCGCTAAAACAGGAAATTGGGTGGTAAAGCAGTTTAGCGAACAAAAAAGCGACGACGTGTATTTAAGTTTGCCGACTAACACCCCGCTAGAAGAAGGATTAAGTGCATTGACTCAAAAAATAGTGTCGATGCAATCGCAAGGTCTGCACTACGGTTTAAAACTAGGTAGTGCAACCTTTACCCCCAATAATTCTATTTCACACATGCATCAATGTCTGAAGGCACTGGCGACTTATCCCAACACACCTTTTGATGCTAGTTCGGCTAAGTCTTCGAGTCATGCATCTATCTCTCCGGCGGCTCCTCTTGCCGCGCAAGCCGCAGACAACAGTGATTTCCAAGGGCTGAGTAAATGAACCATAAAGCAAATATGCTGCTATCCACCTGCTTTATGGTACTAACCCTTAGCCTGCTTACCCCATTGCTAACTTGGGTGATATTACTTGCCATATGCGCGGTTATTATGCAAAGCGCGTTGTATTTTAGGTGGCAAGAATATAACCCAAGTAGCCGCACCGTAAATTTGTTAGCCGTATTATCCTTAATAGCGCTAGGCTGGTTCGGTCTTTCTATTGGTTTGCTCAACAGCATGATTAACCTTTTAGTGATTGCCTGCTCGCTGAAGCTTATGTTGCTTTCAAAAACGAAAGATTTTTTACAGCTATTCTGCTCGTGCATATTTCTGGTCGGCTGTGGTTTTATTTTTGCTTTAGGTATTGAAGCATGGATAGGCTATGTCGCGGTTATCGTTCTTTTGTTCACCGCATTGTCATTGGTATACGCCCCCGCGAGAAGTTTTAGGGGGTCGATGCGTAAATCGTCGATAATACTGCTGCAAGCATTTCCCTTGGCCGCACTGTTATTTGTAGTGATGCCGCAGTTTCCTCCTCTTTGGCAAATGCCTACGTCTAAGTCTAATGAAACAGGGTTATCAGATTCGGTCACGCCAGGGGATATTGCCTCGCTGGCGAGGTCGTCTGATTTAGCGTTCACCGCCACCTTTGAGCAACGCCCACCATTGGCCGAACAGCGGTATTGGCGCGCCATGACGATGGAAGCCTTTGACGGTAAAACGTGGACAATTAGCCCACGACGAAAACAAGCTGAGGCACAGCTTAAAACTATGGGTCGACGTGTCGCGGCGCCTTCAACTGACGCATCGCTTCCCCCCTCAGAAAACTATCAATTGATAGTAGAGCCCAGTAACCAACGCTGGCTGTATTCTCTTGATGTGTCGGCTGAAAACACAAATTTAGACAATCCTGAGATGCGGCGTCAGTTCAATTATGCATTACGTGCAGCGCGTCCAATTGTTGGCAAACGCGCGTTCTATTTAACTTATTATCCAGAAACGCCACGTGTTAGTGAGATATATGACTTTGATTATCAACTTAATATTCAATACCCCATGGACAGCAACGTACGTACTCAAGCGTGGGTAAAGCAGCTAAAAGCAAATGCGCACAGTGAGCGAAGTATTGCCGATGACATTCTACGCCACTTTAAAACCAACGGATTTAGTTACACCTTACAACCTGACGCTATGCCGAACTCGCCCATCGACACCTTTATGTTCGAAGCAAAGGCGGGTTTTTGTGCTCACTATGCCAGCGCCATGGTGTTTGCCCTTCGGGTTGCGGGCATTCCTGCTCGTATGGTGACAGGCTATCAAGGTGGCGAATTATTAAGTGACAACGTAATACAAGTTCGCCAGTACGATGCCCACGCTTGGGTAGAAGCATTAATAGACGGCGTTTGGGTCTCGTACGATCCTACTAGTATGGTGGCACCATCACGCATTACCTTTGGATTAGAACAAGCGTTAGCCGATTTTAATGAAACTCGCAGTGAAGGTATGTTTAAGAATTTAAATTCAGCTGAACTGTTTTTATCTATCAGAGGATGGTTTCGCCAACTTGATTATCAGTGGAGTAGATTAGTTCTGGGTTTTGATAATCAAACTCAAACTGATTTATTAAAAAAGCTTCTTGGCGATTTAACCTCTCAGAAAATGACGTTCTTCTTTTTGAGTCTTCTGGGGATAGTCAGTATTTTTCTGCTTGTGCTGTTCTTTCCTCTTAGAAAGAAGTCGACCGTGCCTGCACATCAACACATTTATTTAAACGCTGTTGAGTTGGTGTCGAATTTTACTAAGGTAGCGCGAGAGAACAAAGGAAGCACTGCATACTTCAAACAAGTGAAACCCTTTTTACCAACAAACGCGGCCTCGCTATTTAACTCGCTCACCCAAGATTTTGAACATGCACTATATCAAAGTGCTACAGATGAAAGTCGCGATAGCCGAAGTCAAAAAGAACGAGCAATGAAAGATACACTTGTCGCGTTAAAAAAAGACTTAAAGCAAACCAAAGCCATATAACGCTAGAGTCAGTCAATAATAAAAAGTGTGAGGTGGAATTTTTTGGTTTATTAACCACCAATTCGGTGCACCCTAGCACTTCATTTGCACCATTGTGGTTTAAAGCTGATCACTCCAATCATTTATTAGTGTAACTAAATAAGAATAACCCAATGATTTAATTAAAGTTATTATTAAAATGCTTTTTTGGCACTATTTTCGCTAATCTTTTAACAGTACGAGTCGGTTTGTAAACTGACTAACACAATCTATCGAATTGGATAAAGACGTCCACAACCTTCTTTGGAAACAGGGAATGGTGTGGACGTTTTTTTTTGTTCGTTTGTTCTATCGATGAAAGCAGTGATGTGGCTCGTTATTTTAAATAAATTACAAATCAGGGTGATTAATTATGGCTTATTTACTTCCCGCCGAGTTTGCTACGAAAATGGTAGATGCCGGTGAATCTAAAATTTACATGTCTACACGAGATACGCTAATCCGCGCATTTATGGCTGGCGCAATATTAGCGTTAGCGGCTGTATTTGCTATTACGATTGCGGTGCAAACCGGCATCTTCTTACTGGGGGCCGTTTTGTTCCCGGTGGGGTTTTGTATGCTGTATTTAATGGGCTTCGACCTATTAACGGGTGTATTTGTATTAACCCCACTTGCTTGGCTTGCTAAGCGACCGGGTGTTACCCCTAAACAAATTTTACGTAACTGGGGCTTAGTATTTTTAGGTAACTTTGGTGGCGCACTGACTGTTGCCTTTATGATGTCTTTTATTTTCACCATGGGTTACAACGTAGATGGTGGTGCTATTGCTGCTAAAGTAGCTAGTATCGGTGAAGCGAGAACATTAGGTTACGCAGAACATGGTACTGCCGGTTGGTTTACTATTTTTATTCGCGGCATGTTGTGTAACTGGATGGTATCACTGGGTGTAGTTGGCGCGATGATCTCTACTCATGTGAGCGGTAAAGTATTGGCCATGTGGATGCCTATCATGCTGTTCTTTTTCATGGGTTTTGAACACTCTGTTGTAAACATGTTCTTATTCCCATTCGGTCTTATCATGGGTGGTGAGTTTTCTATCATGGATTACTTCGTGTGGAATGAAATTCCAACAGCGCTAGGTAACCTTGTTGGTGGTTTAGCGTTTACAGGTTTAACGATTTACAGCACACACGTTAAAACTGCACCTAAGCGTAAAATTGCTGTTGCTGAAAAAGCGCCAGCAAAAGCCGCTACAGTATAAGTTAGCAAGCCCGGTACGTTTCCTCTGTATCGGGCTTTTTTAATATGCAGATTCAATCCTTATCACTTCACTATAGCGAATGCAGTAGCGCCGGCGTTAAGCCAATAAATCAAGACGCTTGCGATGCGTTTATTCCAGCTAGTAACGACCCAGCTTTAACATTAAAAGGCGCCGCCTTTGCACTTGCCGATGGCATAAGTAGCAGCACGGTTAGCCAAATAGCCAGTGATTTAGCAATTAAAGATTTCATAAAACAATACTTTTGTACCCCTGAAACTTGGGGTGTGATGCAAAGCGCTAAAACCGTAATACAAAGTATTAATGCCACTTTATATACCAAAACTCAGCAAAGCCCTTTTTGCTATACCCCTGATAAGGGCTACGTATGCACTTTTTCTGCAGTTATCGTTAAAGGCGATACGGCACATATATTCCATGTTGGTGATGCTAGAGTCTGTTTGTATTCTGACGATAGGATACAAGTCCTTACCCAATCTCATCGAGTAGACCACTCACAGCATGAGTCTTATCTCGCTAATGCGCTGGGTGTGCATGCGAATGTCGACATTGATTACCTCGCGGTCCCGCTAAAAGCAGGCGATACCCTTATTCTAATGACAGATGGCGTTTATGAATATGTTTCATCCCCTACGCTTGCCTCACTTATATCGCCGATTTATGCGTCTGAGGATGATGCTTCTGCTCATAGCACTTCTAGTCAAAAAACTGCTATTTCAAAAACTTCTATAGCAAAAAAGAGCGCCAAGCCCCTCGCGCAACGCCTTGTAGATCTTGCGTTAGAAAACAACAGTGATGACAACGTTTCTTGCCAATTTATAACAGTAGAGAGCGTGGGCGATGGTAAGTTTTTAACACCGGAATATGCTGTTGATGAAACGTCAGCTCCCATTATTAAGCAGTTGAATGTGGGAGAGACGATAGATGCCTACCGCATTGAGCGACAGCTATACCAGTCGGCTAGAAGCCATGTTTTCCTAGCGTGGGATGAAAATAACAAAGCACATATCGTTATTAAAATACCGTCTACTGAACTGGCACAAGACAGCCACTACCTTGAGCACTTTGCATTAGAAGAATGGCTGGCACGACGAATTAAATCCAACCATGTAATTAACGTACCTACTCGTATTCAGCCGCCTTCATGTATGTATACCATTAGCGAATATATTGAAGGGCAGAACTTAACCCAGTGGCTAACTGATAACCCTAAGCCAGATGTTGAAAAAGTACGAAGTATTATTGAGCAGGTAGCACAAGGCTTAATGGCCATGCACCGAGAAGGACTTCTCCATCAAGACATTCGCCCTGAAAACATCATGATCGAAGCTTCAGGTAACTGCAAAATAATAGATTTAGGTTCTGCCCGTGTTGCTGGCATTAGTGACGCATTATTTGAACACGAGAGTGATATTATGGGCACCGCAGCTTATGTTGCTCCAGAATACTTCTTAGGCGATAGCGGCTGTGATCAATCCGACCTTTATTCTCTTGCCGTACTCACCTATTACTTACTCAGCGACCGCTTTCCTTATGGCACACAAGTAGCTAAAACCCGGACCGTGGCGGCGCAGCACAAACTCAAATATCAATCGGTGCTTGATGATAGACGGCCTATTCCAGCTTGGATAGATGCCACGCTGAAACGAGCATTACAGCCTAATCCTGAAAAGCGTTTTGCTAGCTTATCTGAGTTTACCTATCACCTTCGACACCCTAGCCCCGCTTTTCTTAACCGCGTGACCGCGCCATTAATACAACGTCACCCACTTAAATTCTGGCAGGGACTGTCCCTGCTGTTAGTTATTAGTAATGTAATTACCTTCATACTGCTTTATGGCAACAACTAACTTTTATCAATAACCCGTATCACTCAAAAAAGGAAATGCAATGATTACCAATCGAACTCAAGTTACCGACATGATCCAGTCTTCAAAAATTTCTAAAGGCATTAAATGGAGTGAAATTGCCCAAGCGGTAGGACAATCAAAAGAATGGAGTACCGCCGCGTGTTTAGGGCAAATGGCGATGACTAAAGAACAAGCGACAGCCGTGGGCGAAATGCTAGAACTGAGTGATGAAGCCATTGCTTGGTTACAAATTGCGCCTTATAAAGGTTCGTTGCCGACCGAAGTGCCTACCGACCCGCTTATCTATCGCTGGTACGAATTAGTCAGTGTTTATGGCACAACCTTAAAAGAACTTATTCATGAAGAATTTGGAGACGGCATAATGAGCGCTATCGATTTCTCAATGGATTTGCAACGCGAGAACGATCCTAAAGGTGACCGCGTAAGTGTGGTGATGTCTGGAAAGTTCTTACCCTACAAGATGTATTAATTAGCATTTAGCAACAAAAAAGCCCGTCTGGTATTCCAGACGGGCTTTTATATGCTTAACACTAAGGTAAGCATGAATGCTTACCTAGTTAGTAGCTAATTACTTAGCTGCTTTACGTGCTTTAGCTTCTTCCATTACTTTGTCAGCTACGTTTTGTGGACAAGCTGCGTAGTGTGAGAACTCCATAGAGAACTGACCACGACCAGATGTCATTGTACGTAGTGAACCGATGTAACCGAACATTTCTGATAACGGAACGTCTGCTTTAATGCGAACGCCAGTTAAACCAGCTTCTTGGTCGCTTAGCATACCACGACGACGGTTAAGGTCACCGATTACGTCACCAACGTGATCTTCTGGCGTAAATACGTCAACTTTCATGATTGGCTCAAGAAGTTGTGCACCCGCTTTAGGAATAGATTGGCGGAAAGCGCCTTTAGCAGCGATTTCGAACGCGATTGCTGATGAATCCACTGCGTGGAAGCCACCGTCAAAAAGTTCAACTTCAACGTCTAGTACTGGGAAGCCAGCTAGAACACCTTCGCCCATCATAGACTTGAAGCCTTTCTCAACTGCAGGCCAGAATTCTTTCGGTACGTTACCACCAACAACAGATGATGTGAACGTAAAGCCAGAACCCGCTTCGCCAGGCTTGATGCGGTAGTCGATTTTACCGAACTGACCAGAACCACCAGATTGCTTCTTATGCGTGTAGCTATCTTCAATTTCTTGAGTGATAGTTTCACGGTAAGCAACTTGAGGTTGACCAACAATAAGATCTACACCGTAAGTACGCTTAAGAATGTCTACTTTGATGTCTAAGTGAAGCTCACCCATACCTTTAAGGATGGTTTCGCCTGAATCTTCATCAGTTTCAACTTGGAACGAAGGATCTTCTGCAATCATCTTACCGATAGCGATACCCATTTTCTCGTTTCCGCCTTTATCTTTAGGCTGAACAGCAATCGAGATTACTGGCGTTGGGAAAACCATTGGCTCTAGTGTTACTGGATCTTTCGGATCACAAAGTGTGTGACCAGTTTGTACGTTCTTCATGCCTACGATAGCAATGATGTCACCCGCTTGTGCGCTAGATAACTCAATACGTTCGTCAGCTTGCATCTCAACCATACGGCCAACACGCTCAGTTTTACCCGTAAATGCGTTAAGGATGGTGTCACCCTTGTTCAATTTACCAGAGTAAATACGTACGAATGTTAGTGCACCGAAACGGTCATCCATGATCTTAAATGCTAACGCTTTAAACGTTTCATCAGCAGATACGATTGCATGTTCGCCATTTTCGTTACCTTCTTCATCCATAAGAGGCTGAGGATCAACTTCTGTAGGAGATGGTAAGTAGTCAACAACAGCGTCAAGTACTAATTGAACACCTTTGTTTTTGAATGCAGAACCACAGAACGTAGGGAAGAAAGCAAGGTCACGTGTACCTTTACGGATACAACGCTTGATGTCTTCAACCGAAGGAGTTTCACCTTCCATGTACGCTTCCATTAGGTCATCGTCTTGCTCTACAGCAGTTTCGATAAGCATTTCATGGTATTCATCAACTTTGTCTACCATGTCTGCAGGAACGTCTTTAATTTCGTAGTTTTCAGGAAGACCAGTGTCATCCCAAACGTATGCTTGTTTAGTCAATACGTCTACTACACCTACGAAGTCATCTTCGATACCAATTGGTAACGTCATAACTAGTGGTACAGCACCAAGTACTTTACGTACTTGCTCAGTTACACGGTAAAAATCAGCACCCATACGGTCTAATTTGTTTACGAATATAATACGTGCAACTTCTGATTCGTTAGCATAACGCCAGTTAGTTTCTGATTGCGGTTCAACACCACCAGAACCACAGAATACACCGATACCGCCGTCTAATACTTTTAGTGAACGGTAAACTTCAACTGTGAAGTCAACGTGTCCTGGAGTATCGATAACGTTGAAGCGGTGATCTTTCCAGAAACAGCTTACTGCTGCCGACTGGATAGTAATACCACGCTCAGCTTCCTGTTCCATGAAGTCAGTAGTTGACTCACCGTCGTGTACTTCACCGGTTTTATGGATTTTACCAGTAAGCTTCAAAATACGTTCTGTAGTGGTAGTTTTACCCGCGTCTACGTGGGCGAAAATACCAATGTTTCTGTAAAGGGATAAGTCTGACATTAGTTCACTTTCATTGATTCAGAGTAAAAAAACGGCCGGATTATAAAGGATTTCTGTACAAGAGATACACCTTTATTTAGCACAAACTCTGAAAACGTTTGTGAAAAACCGAGCCACCATTAATTTTTTATTTAAATATCAATAATATAAGAATATTAGATATTTTTTTAAAAATAACAAAAACACACCTCGTTTCACGAAGTGCGTACAATCGTTACTGTAACTTCATCTCTGTCATGATAGAGATGTCTTACCTTGACAGTGAATGCATCGTCTAACGCATTCAATCTGGTCATTAACGTCGACATGGCCTCTATTACGGTTTCATATCGTCGTTTCATGGGTAGCTTTAAATTAAACACCGCATGAGTGGCCCAATGTTTTACCAACCAGTCACCCATCAGCTTTGCTACCCGATCGGGTTGCTCTATCATATCACACACTAGTAAATCTACACGACCAAATTGTGGTCTGTAAGTAAACCCGTCTGCAGCATGGTGTTCAACAAGCCCTGTGCTCATTAAGCTGTCAGCAATAGCCCCATTATCAATCGCTTCAACGTACATTTCACGTTTAACTAGTTGATAAGTCCATCCACCAGGGCATGCACCCAAGTCTACTGCTCTACCGCCAGCGCGAAGTACTTCACGTTGCTCGTTAGCACTTAACATGTTCACCAAGGCATCTTCCAACTTGAGGGTTGAGCGACTTGGTGAATCGGACGGAAATTTTAATCGGCAAATGCCTAAATGGTCATTAGAGCGATATCCAGCAAGACTATAGCCTATGTAGCAAGTTTCAAAAGACTCGAAGAAAACATGCAGTTTAGGCTTATTCTCGTTTTCCTTTGGTGATAACCAGCCCTTCTTTCTTAATGCCTGACGAAGAGGAACGGTAAACTTCCTACAAAATTTCGCAAGGGTTTTACCGTCTTCCGTATCTGGGTATTCAACATCGATGGCACCGAATACACCATGAGCACCAGTAAGCGCTTCGAGCGACACGTCTTCTAGCGCGTCGAGTACTTGCCCTACTCTATCCTCTTTTTCAATATCATTAAGCGTAGCGAACACACCTATTAATTGGCGGGGAAATATAGACTCGCTTACCGCGAACAATGCCAATGCATTACCTAGGCTCGTATTATCGTACAAATTATAATGCACAAAGCCCGTATTCGATTTTGATACCGGATAGCCAAAGTATTCTTTTTCGCCGTACCGAGTAGCCAGTTCATTGGCTGTGTCGTTTTCATAGCCAGGGCGACAATAGGCCAAAATGCTAGTCATTAGTTTTTCCTTTGAATACAGCTACAGCCAATGCTATCCAACCGATAATAAAGCATAGGCCGCCCAAAGGCGTAATGGGGCCAAATAACCCGTTACCGGTGACTGCTAATAAATATAAACTGCCACTGAACAGCGCACAGCCAACCACAAAAAGTGCAGCTACCGCGTTAAGCCATTTAGGCGAACCGTATGCCGACAAAGCGGGCAGCGCCACAATGGCTAAACCATGATACATCTGGTAGCGAACACCAATTTCAAATGTAGTCAGTGCCGATGGTGCTAATATCGCTTTTAAACCATGCGCGCCAAAAGCGCCTAGCATAACTGCAGTAGCCGCCAAAAGAATGCCAGTACACAGCCAGAGTTTGTTTAGGCCTTGCTTATTACTTAGGTTCTGATCAACAGACCCTGTGTTATTTATTGCCTTATTCAAAGCACCTGCCCATGTCATTGAGTGTAAGTTAAACCGAAGGTTAAATGGTGGTTCATTATTTATTTACGTGTGCTTTTATAAAATCAGCTGTCGATTTAGCCGCGCATTCTATATGGGTCTCTAACGTAAAGCCACTTTGCTTTCTGGGTTTAAAACTGTGATCGCCGTCTGTTAGGTAAGAAACCGCAATAGTACTCGATAACGCATAGGCACTCACCTCATCCTTCGTCCCGAAGGTATCACGTTCGCCTTGCAGTATAAGCAGTGGTTTTTTGAGCGTTTCTAAATGGGCGGTTCTGAGTTTTTCATGCTTACCTGGAGGGTGAAATGGATAACCGAATGCTATCGCGCCTACTATTGATTCAGCTTTATCAAGTACCATGGTCGCCATGCGTCCTCCCATGGATTTACCGCCAATAAACGTCGGTACACTAGTTTGGGTTTTAGCCACCTCATCGATAAGCGCCGCAAAATGTGTGAGTAACTTTTCGGCTTTATCTGGCGGCCTACGCTTTCCCGTTTCCATCATGGTTTGCATGTAGGGAAAGTTAAATAATACCACTTCAATATTATGGCCAGTTAACTGAGAAGCCATTGCCTGCATAAAATCGTGGTGCTTACCGGCACCCGCGCCGTGCGCAAGAATAAGGCGTGCTATAGGTGCATTAGTCTTTCCATCCGTATTTACCGAATGAATTTCAATATCAAACATCGACTGACTCATTATCTGTATTATTTTTAAATGTAAAACTTATCACTCTTGCTCTTCTTCAACCAAGCCTAAGATCCACTCTCTGAAAGCGGCAATTTTGCCAAGCTCAGCTTGGGATTCTTCGCACACCAAATAAAAAGCATCACGACTTTCTACTTTCTCTTCAAAAGGCATAATCAATCGCCCTGCATCTAATTCTGGACGGGCAAGTACCGTATTACCTAACGCAATCCCCTGCCCTAACGCGGCAGCTTGCAGTACCAGCATAGAGTGGCTGAATACTGGTCCATGGTTAACATTTACCCCTGATACACCCACATGCTTAAGCCAGTTTTTCCACGCCGCGCGGCTTAAGTCGTGAAGTAGCACGTGATGACGTAAATCTGCCAAACTCGATAACGGCTTAGGGCCATTGAAAAGCATAGGGGAACATAATGGTGTTAGGAATTCACGGTGAAGTTTGTCTGCTTGCAACCCACTCCAGCGGCCTTTGCCATAGTAAATAGCAACATCTACGTCATCATCTAAAAAGCCTTCATCGAAGTCTACCGCTTTTATTCTTACGTCTATGTCCGGTTGCGCCACACTAAATTGACTAATTCGTGGCACTAACCACTGGCTGGCAAAGCTCGGCGGCATGGCAACGGTTATGGCTCCCTTACTGCCTCGCGCTAACAGTCTTTCCGTCGCTTCTTGCAGGTTTTTAAAGATATCTTTCAATTCAAGGAAGTAAGCCTGGCCTTCTTCGGTTAATAACAAGGTTCTGTTACGACGAATGAATAACTTCATCGATAAGAATTCTTCAAGCGCTTTAATTTGATGACTGACCGCGGCTTGCGTAACAAAAAGCTCATCAGCCGCTTTAGTGAAACTCAAATGCCGGGCAGCCGCTTCAAAGGCTTTTAACGCATTGAGAGGGGGAAGACGTCGATGCATGTTAAGAAATAAATCCTGTGTGACCTACTCATACTATAGTAGCAGTAATCGCATTAGTTTTACTAATGACAACCCATACTTTTACTCGTTTTATTTTTGCACGAGTTTTGGTTATTATTTGCGCGAACTTTGGAAAGGGCCTCAAATATCAACTCTTTACAAAGCCTACTTGTTAAGCAATTTAACAAGTGGAAACATATTTTTAAATTATTTTTATTAGGTGTGAAAATGAAAAAACTACTACTAGCTAGTGTATCTGTAATGGCTTTTGCAAGCGCTGCTGCGAATGCTAACGTACAACCTGAAAAGATCAATCTTCAATCGTTAATCGCTACGGCGATGACCAGCGTAAACATGGCAGACGTACTGCCTGAAAACGACGCTCACATTGTTGTTAAAAAGCAGTCAGCTGCATTGCTGGCAGAAGAAACGCAAATTGCGTTACATAAAAACTTACTTGCCATGGCGAAAGAAAAAAATAAAGAATCTACTGTATTAGTTGCTGAAAGCGAATAATACACGCCCACACCTGATACGCATGCCGGTGCGACGCACCGGCATTCGCCATCAGACTTGCCTAGGTATTACTGGTATCTAACGGCTCAAATCCTTTCACCAATTCATCTAACGCTTTCATTTGCGCTAAATACGGCTCAAGTTTTGCCAATGGCAACGCACATGGACCATCACATTTTGCTTCATCCGGATTAGGATGTGCTTCAATAAACAACCCAGCAAGGCCCAACGCCATTCCGCTTCGCGCTAATTGTGCCGCTTGAGCACGACGACCATCGGCTGATGTTGCTCTGCCTCCTGGCATTTGCAGTGCATGGGTAGCATCAAAGATTACCGGTGCGTAGGATTTCATTGCATCCATGCCCAGCATATCAACCACAAGGTTGTTATAGCCAAAGCTACTGCCACGTTCACATAAAATGACTTTATCGTTACCCGCTTCACCTAATTTAGTAATGATATGACGCATTTCATGAGGCGCTAGAAATTGCGGCTTCTTCACATTAATTACGCTACCGGTTTTAGCCATAGCAACCACCAAATCAGTTTGACGGGCTAAAAACGCGGGAAGTTGAATAACATCTACCACTTCAGCAACAGGTGCGGCTTGGTGAGGCTCATGAACATCGGTAATTAATGGCACATTGAAAGTAGATTTAATTTCTTCGAATATACGCAAGCCCTCTTCCATACCTGGACCACGATAAGACGTTACCGATGAGCGGTTTGCTTTATCAAATGAAGCTTTAAAAACATAAGGAATACCCAATTTTTGGGTAACTTCAACATAATGCTCAGCAATGCGCATGGCAAGATCGCGAGACTCTAATACATTCATTCCGCCAAAAAGCACGAAAGGTAAGTGATTAGCAACTTCTACATCGCCAACACGAATGATCTGTTGAGATTCAGACATAATTAATTCGTTATCCGTTAATTTCTAGAATAAGGGTTGTTTGGTAACTGCCACCAACGCAGTTGTCATCAGTACCACGAGCGCGGCAATGAAAAACGCCCAGCGGCCCACGGTGGTTTTTGCTTTTTTAAGCGCAAATAACCCAAGTACGATATAAGCGATAACGCCAGCTAACTTAAATGTGAGCCATGCATTTACAATGGGATATTGAGACAAAATAACGCAAAGCCAAATAGCACTGGCTAATAAAATGGTATCAATAATATGAGGCACAATTTTAACCCACTTTTTCGCTAAAATTGTGGCGTCGAATTGTGACCAGATAAAGCGAAAAACAAACAGTAAAATACTTAATCCTACTGCTGTTAAGTGCAGATGTTTCGCCATCATATACATACAATAATTCCTATCGTTCTTAAGTTTTGATTATGTAATTATTCGTTATTGTACGTTATTTACGGGCATTCGACTAAGTTAAACATACTCAGGAATATCAGGGTGCTGATGTTGAATGGCCATGAATTTTTCAATGTGGTTCAACAAGTAATCAACTAATAGCGGGTCGAAGTGTCGCCCTTTTTCTTCATTGATAACCTTTTCAACCTTATCTAATGGCCATGCGGTTTTATAAGGGCGAGTATTGATTAGTGCATCAAACACATCTAACAAAGTTGCTATGCGACTTTGCAGTAAGATAGCTTGACCTTGAAGCCCTTCAGGATAGCCTTTGCCATCCCATCGCTCGTGGTGTTGTCGTGCTAACGTTGCGGCTAGCTGAATAGTGGGCCTAGAAGAGTCTTTTAAAATCTGATAACCAAATTCGGCATGCTGACGAATGGCAAAAACATCATCTTCTGTCAAAGGCTCAGTTTTACGTAAAATAGTGACAGGTACACGAGAGTTGCCTACGTCATGAAGAGGTATAGCATGCTTGAGTAACCGCACGTCATTTTCATTCATGCCTATGCCACAACCCATAACCTCTGCCATCGCACTCATTCGCACAATATGGTTGCTGCCTTGCCCGTCATGCTCCATCGCTTTGCCTAAGCGCTCAATAATTTCTCTTTGCGTACTTTCTACGTCAATGGTTTTAAGCACATTATCAAACGCGAGTTGAACACTGTTCGAAAACCGTCTCACCAAGTGCTTGTCATTTTCGCCAATACGACGAGGTAAGCCGGATAAATACAACAAAGCACCGTTTTGCGTTTTACTATTGCAATAAGCCACTACGTGGTCTTCTGCGTACACGATTTCGCGTTCGCGCATTGCGCGCTTGCACAGTTCATATTCTTCAGGTGACACGGCATCTTTTAATAGCACGCCTTCTTTATCTGAATATTCACCGTTGCCGGCGAAAACGTATAGCTCATTGAGATCGAGTGTATTAGTAGGATTAGGTGATGCATCGGGTGTGGCCGCTACCGCCGTGGTAATGTAGGCTGCATCTTTCGAACAGCCTAAAATAGACGCCAGTTGCTGAATAATGCCTTGCATGAATTTTTCTAGCGAGTTGGAAGAAAACAAATCTACAGACGCATCTATGATTTTTTCTAAGCCTGCACGGCTCTCTTCAATCACAATGATATCGCGATAAGAGCGCAGCGCCGCAATAATTACAGTGAATAGCTTTTGTGCGGTTAGTTCAGTTTTAGATTTATAGTCATTGATGTCGTAATTAATAATGACATCTTTTTCAGGCGCTTGGCCTGGCTGACCGGTACGCAGAATAATACGGGTAAAGTGATTATCGAGTTCGTTACGAACATACTCTGCAACTAGCAAGCCCGCATCGTCACTTTCCATAACCACATCAAGTAGTACCACTGCAATGTCATCATGCTCTCTGAAACAACGTTTTGCTTCATCGCCGCTGTAAGCACTGATAAATTCTAGGGTTTTACCATTTAAGAAAAAGTCGTTGAGTGCCAATTTTGTGATGGCATGAACTTCTGGCTCATCATCAACAATGAGAATTTTCCACGTACCTAACTCTTCTACTACATCATCTTCATCGTCTTCGATGAAAAGTAAATCGTCACTCATCTATAACTTCCTGTTCCTCAAATGCTTTTAAAATACTAATGCAATACGTATTTTTAGCAAGTCCCATATAGAAGTAACAAATAGACGTGACAAATTCTTAACGTGTTGTAGATAGGTAACCGTAAGTGACTCGGTCATTCCCACCATAGTCTTGTGCGGTGCTCACGTTCACAAAGCCTTGGGCGTGTAACAGGTCGCCAACCGCTTTTGCTTGGTCAAAACCATGCTCAAAAGCCAGTAAGCCACCTTCTAATAAATGGGCGGGTGCAAGTGCGATAATGTGTTTTATATCATCAAGCCCATCGGCGCCTGATGTAAGCGCTGATGCAGGCTCAAAGCGCACATCACCTTGCTGAAGAAAAGGGCTGGATATTTCTATATAGGGCGGGTTGGAAACGATAACGTGAAATTTTTCATTCGCTAAATTGTCAAACCAACTACTTTGCTTAAATTGCGCATTAGTAATGCTATTAAGCGCCGCATTGCTAGTGGCGAGTTGAACAGCCTCATGTAGTAAATCTATACCTGTGACAATGGCAGTGGGCAATTCAGAGGCCAGCGCGAGGGCAATTGCCCCTGTACCTGTACCTAAATCACAAATGGCTAGCTTATTATCTTCTACCTCAAGGGCAAATTCTGCTGACGCTATACAAGAAAGAGTTTGCTCTACTAATACTTCGGTATCGGGGCGAGGAATAAGGGTATGGGGCGAGGTTGCTAAACGTAAGGTCCAAAAGTCACGGCTACCCGTTAGGTACGCCACAGGAATACCTTGGGCGCGTTTGGCCACCAGAGTTTTGTATTGAGAAATAGCGTCGACGCTTAAGGTTTTGTCTGGCCATGTAAAAAGATAAACCTGAGGTTTATCTAATACATGGCTTAACAATACTTTTGCATCAACAGCTGGCGATTCGCCTTCATGTAACTCGGCTACCGCCCACGCTAATGCGGCGTCTATACGCATGGTATTAGTCGTCTGACAACGAGGCTAACAGGTCAGCTTGATGTTCTTGCATAATAGGGTCGAGAAGCTGCTTCAAGTCACCTTCTATTACTTCATCTAAACGGTATATCGTTAAGTTGATGCGGTGATCAGTTACGCGGCCTTGCGGGAAGTTATAGGTACGGATGCGCTCTGAACGATCACCACTTCCGACTAGACTCTTACGCGTAGAGGCTTCTTCTGCCGCACGCTTTTCTTCTTCAATGTTATTCAAACGCGCTTGCAAAACCGACATGGCTTTCGCACGGTTTTTATGTTGCGAACGCTCGTCCTGACACTCAACCACTAACCCTGACGGCAAGTGAGTAATCCGAATAGCAGAGTCGGTTTTGTTAACGTGCTGACCACCTGCACCCGATGCTCTAAAAGTATCGATGCGAAGATCCGCTGGGTTAATATCAATAGCTTCTGATTCTGGAATTTCAGGTAATACAGCCACGGTACAGGCAGACGTATGAATACGACCTTGTGATTCTGTATCGGGTACACGCTGCACACGGTGACCGCCAGATTCGAATTTCAAAATACCGTAAACGCCGTCACCACTAATATTCGCGACTACTTCTTTATAACCGCCATGCTCACCCTCATTGGCGTTAATTAATTCTACGCGCCAACCTTTGGTTTCAGCATAACGGCTGTACATACGGAATAAATCGCCTGCAAATATTGCGGCTTCGTCACCACCAGCACCAGCACGTACTTCTAAGAAGCAGTTGCTGTCATCGTTAGGATCTTTAGGTAACAATAAAACCTGAAGCTCAGTTTCTAGGCGTTCAATATCGGCTTTCGCAATTTTTAATTCTTCTTGCGCCATTTCACGCATTTCTGCGTCATCTTCTTTCAACATCTCATTCGCTGAATCAAGATTTTCTTGCGCTTGTTGATAAGCATTAAAGCCCCCAACTACGCTTTCTAGCTGGCTAAACTCTTTTGACAAATTACGAAACTTATCTTGATTGCCGATTACTTGCGGATCGCCTAATAAAGCCTGCACTTCTTCAAAGCGTTCCACCAAGTTTTCGAGTTTTCTGACAACCGAGTCTTTCATATTTTTATGTTTACCTTATTTTTTGATATCTGACGTAGTGTCGGATAACGATAATGCTTGCCCCAACCACCGACTCAACGCCGGGTCATCATGCATGGCAGCTTCTCTAAGTGCCAGGGTTGTGGGGTGCAGCAATGTATTGGTTAGCTTGTAGGCCATTTCACTAAGTACCGTTTCGGCGTCTTTGCCTTCGGTTAACTGCGCCAATGCTTTTTCTACCACGTCGTCGCGCTGTTCCATGCCCTTTTGACGATACTGCCTAACTAAATCGATAGATTGTTGAGACTGCTTCCAGCTCATGTAATCGCCAGCTTGCTTTTCAATTAGCTTTTCAGCTTCAAGTGCTGCTTGCTCACGATTTTGTAAATTCTTTTGAACGATGTGCTGCAAATCATCTACGGTGTATAAATAAGCATCACCCAATTCGTTCACTTGAGCTTCAATGTCACGAGGTACCGCTAAATCCACTAAAAACATGGGCATATTTCTACGTTGTTTCAACGCCTTTTCTACCATGCCCTTGCCTATTAAAGGTAGCTGACTGGCGGTAGAGCTGATCACTATATCGAAATCTTTTAGATGTTCCGGTACCTGTGAAAGGGTATACACACTGGCATCCAATGTTTCAGCCAAGGCTTCTGCACGAGAAATAGTTCGGTTGGCAACAGCTAAGCAGGTAACACCTTGCTCTTTTAAGTGCTGTGCCACTAACTCAATGGTTTCACCCGCACCCACCAGTAGCACCGAGCGCTTGGGTAGCTCAGCAAATATATGCTTCGCTAATTGCACTGCAGCATAAGCTACGCTGACGGCATTTGCGCCAATTTCAGTTTCGCTGCGTACCCGCTTAGCCACAGAAAAGGTATGCTGAAATAGTTTATCAAACTCGGTATTAATCATACCTGAGTGTTTGGCATCGCCAAAGGCTTGCTTTACCTGCCCTAATATCTGCGGTTCACCAAGAATGAGCGAATCTAATCCACTTGCCACTCGCATAATATGTTTAACCGCATCATCTGCGGCAAGCACATAACTGTTGTTGGCAATTTCATCAACTTCAACATGGTGGAAGTTTGATAACCACGCTAATAATGCAGTAGCACTTTCATGCTGGGTGTTCACGTAAAGCTCTGTGCGATTGCACGTTGATACAATCACCGACTCATCTACGCCATCCACCTTTCTTAATGACGCAAGTGCTTCCACCAGAGAATCTGGTGTAAAAGCCACTTTTTCACGCAATGCGACAGGGGCGGTTTTGTGATTAATACCAAGGGCGAGTAGAGTCATTCAAATCTGTGCTGGCAACGTCGGACGCGCATTGTACGAAAAACCCAAAATGATTGAAAGTGTTGGTAGAACTGTGTTCACATAAAGTATGCACTTTACCTAAGACGACACCCAATGATTCGCTTCATTTTTATACTTGTACTGGTTACCCTATTTATCAGCGCCTGTACCACACTACCTGATGGTCCTGAAGACGCCGTAAACCTTAGCACCCAGCTTAAAAAGGTGGCACAAGTAGATGCTTGGCAATTGCGCGGAAAAATAGCCTTTAGACAAGAAAAAGAAGGGGCTAGCGCTAACCTTTTGTGGAAAACCGATGATGCCGATTTTCATTTCCGATTAACCAATTTACTTGGTGTAACCATGGTTGATTTGAACGTGAACGGCGATAAAGCCATTTTAGAAGCGGGTAACGAGGTATATGAAGACGCCGATCCCGAACCGTTAATTTATCATACTACGGGCATGGATATCCCCGTCGAACCCTTGCTTTCGTGGATTAAAGGGCTTCCTCTTGCTGATGACACGTTTACCCTTACCGACAAGGGACTACTCAATACTCTTGAAAGCAACTGTAGTGCATGTAAGGGGTGGCAAGTCAGTTATGCTAACTATGGCAATGTGACTACCCCCGAAGGCAATAATGTGTGGCTGCCCCACGCTATTAATTTGGTTCAACCCAACCCGCCATCAACCCAATTAAAAATAAAAATATATGAATGGACGCTGCTTTAATGACAACTTCAGAAGTAACGAATTCACAAGAGATAAGCCTAGATTGGTGGCCTTCTCCTGCCAAACTTAATCTTTTTCTACATATTAATGGTCGATACCCAAATGGCTATCACCAATTGCAAAGCTTATTTCAAATGCTTGATTACGGCGACAAGCTTGCTTTTGATATTAATGATTCGGGTGTTATTTCTATGGCGACCCCGCTAAAAGGGGTAAAAGATGAAGATAACCTTATTGTTCGTGCCGCCAAACTGTTAGCTGAACATGCTCACATTAATAAAGGTGTAAGCATCAGTTTAGAAAAATGCTTGCCCATGGGCGGCGGTATTGGCGGCGGTTCATCAAATGCAGCCACCACCCTAGTCGCACTAAATCAGTTATGGGATATTAAACTATCAGAAGATGAACTTGCTGAGCTTGGGCTTAAATTAGGTGCAGATGTACCCATTTTTGTACGCGGACTTACCGCTTTCGCATCAGGGGTAGGTGAAGAAATCACCCCTGCCCCGCAAGAAGAAAAATGGTATTTGGTGGCGAACCCCAATGTGCATATTAGTACTGCCGAGGTATTTACAGCTGAACAATTGACCAGAAATACACCAATTATGCAGTGGGAAGACTACCAATTTGAAAAAACTCGCAATGATTGTCAGCAATTAGTCGTTAATCGCTATCCCGAAGTTGCAAATTTATTACAGTGGTTGGTACACTACGCACCGTCGCGAATGACGGGCACAGGTGCCTGCGTATTTGCCACCTTTTCTGACGAGGTTTCCGCCAAACAAGTTCAGGCTAAATTGCCTGCTGCTTGGCAAAGTTTTGTTGCAAAAGGTGTGAATCGCTCACCGCTATTACAAAAATTAAAAAAATCAGAGCACGTGTACGCCACATCGGACAAGAAATAAAAAATTGGGGTATAGCCAAGTTGGTAAGGCAGCGGGTTTTGATCCCGCCATTCGTAGGTTCGAGTCCTGCTACCCCAGCCAAACCTCTTTTATCAACGCACTGAGGAACCCACTTGTGCCAGATATGAAGCTCTTTGCAGGTAATGCCGTACCAGAACTTGCCCAGAAAGTCGCCGATCGCCTTTATACCAAACTCGGAAACGCCAAAGTAGGCCGTTTCAGTGATGGTGAAATTAGCGTAGAAATTCATGAAAACGTCCGTGGTTCGGACGTTTTTATTATCCAATCAACCTGTGCACCCACAAATGACAACCTAATGGAATTGATCGTGATGATCGACGCTTTGCGCCGCGCATCAGCAGGTCGTATTACTGCGGTAATTCCATACTTTGGTTATGCGCGTCAAGACCGTCGCGTTCGTTCAGCCCGGGTGCCAATTACTGCAAAGGTTGTCGCAGACTTTCTTTCTAACGTTGGTGTAGATAGAGTACTTACTATCGACTTGCACGCCGAGCAGATTCAAGGTTTCTTCGATGTACCTGTAGATAATGCATTCGGAACGCCTATTCTGTTGGCCGACATGGTTCAACGTGATTTCGCCGATCCGGTTGTAGTATCGCCAGATATTGGCGGTGTTGTTCGAGCACGTGCTACCGCTAAGCTACTTAACGATGCTGATCTTGCTATTATCGACAAACGCCGTCCTAAGGCGAACGTTGCTCAGGTAATGAACATCATTGGTGACGTTAATGACCGTGACTGTATTATTGTGGATGACATGATTGATACTGGTGGTACGTTGGCTAAAGCGGCTGAAGCATTGAAAAGCCATGGTGCACGTAATGTTTATGCTTACGCCACCCATGCGATTTTCTCTGGTAACGCAGCACAGAACCTAAAAGAATCTGTCATCGATGAAATTATCATTACCGATTCTATTCCGCTTAGTGCAGATATGCAGAAGATTGGAAAAGTGAAACAACTAACATTATCTGAAATGCTTGCCGAAACGATTCGTCGTATCAGCAATGAAGAGTCTATTTCAGCGATGTTTGAGTACTAGTTTCTAGCACTAGACGTGAGTACTCAACTCGAATAGTCGCTGCGAGCATATAAAGCGATTACCATTCGAACTTCACTTCTCGAAAAAGGGCCTACAGGCCCTTTTTTATTACCCGCATGTTTACTCTTTACTTCCAACATCCAAAACGTTTAAAAATTTTCAAAAAGTAGCCACGCTTTTACTATCCTTAAAGCTCTTAAACTATCGGTCGATAACCGAACCACGATTTAACGGGTTAATGCGATTTATTGCGCGTAAACTTTCTTATCAGCGTTATCAATATACAAAGAATAAAAAAGGAGCGGTTAGTGAATGTAAGAAAAACTCGCTCGTTAACGGCATTTTGGTATTGGTTAAGTCGATTTTGGACCGATCCCGATGCTAAGCCTGAGTTGGCTAACTACTATCGTGCCAGGCAAATTGACTCTCTATCTCGACAACTTCCCCTTGCCAGCAGTGCAACTGTTCTCATCGTTATTTTGTGTTCCGTTTTTGCTAATGACCTTATTAATAGTGATTTCATGATTGCATGGTCGTTGTCATTACTTATTATCGCAGCCGGTGATGTTATTGCTTGGTACTTATTGGTTAAACGAAAAATTGAGAATACCGGCTCTAAGCGGGTGCAATTTATCTTGGCACTCATGTTGGGATTGGCGGCTGTTTTATATGCGCAAATGACGACCGTATTACTTGGAGTATTGGATACCCAAGGTAAGATTATCTTAGTTGCTATTATTGCAGCATTTATTGCAACTGGCGCTTGGCAGTTTGCGGCCTTACCCGCAGCCGCGTTATTTTGGGTTTTGTTCTTAACCTTGGGGGTATCAGTAGGTATCCACATAAGTTACTTTGGCGAGTATTTATTTATATCTGCATTGCTATTGATCTATTGGATATATCTAAGCTGTGTGGTGCTGGTTACATCGAAACGTTTTGTTCGCGGATTAATGGCTGAAACCGCCATTGAACATCAACGTCAGGTTGTAGGCTTGCTATTAAAAGATTTTGAAGAAAACGCCAGTGATTGGCTATGGGAAATTGATAGTCACGGATGTTTGATGCATGTCTCGTTGCGTATGCAACATGTTTTAGGGAAACCTATACAACAACTCTCTGGCAGCCATTTTGTAAACTTACTTTCAGACAGCACATCTACGGCGAACCAGAACGTGTTGAGGGAATTAGCAACTAACTTTCAGCAGAATGAGCCCTTCACGCAAGATAACATTCCTATTGAAGTCAATGGCGATACTAAATGGTGGTCGCTGACAGCCCAACCTCTTATAAATAGTACAGGTAACTTATCAGGCTGGCGCGGTGTCAGCACTGATGTGACAGATGCACTACTTCGCGAAAAAGAGATGACATTTTTAGCTAATGTCGACTCTTTAACTGGGTTGGCTAACCGCCATTTATTCGCCAAAACATTACAACAGTGCTTTATCGATGAAGATGAAGCGAAGGCCCCTGAAATAATTAAGGATATAACCTTAATTACATTAGACCTTGATAATTTTAAAGTGATTAACGATACGTTAGGCCACTTAGCTGGTGATGCGTTATTAAAAGAAATTTCATGTCGTTTTCAAGAAATCACGCCAAAGGGTGTTTTACTTTCAAGACTGGGTGGCGATGAATTTGCTTGGGTTTTTAAAAATAGCCTTACGCCGCTAGAAGCGACACGTTTCGGGCAGAAAATCCACGACTTATTGGCTGAACCATGGCTACATCAAGAGCACTCGTTTGATTTAGGCGCCAGCATTGGGGTAGCAAACGCGCCAATGGATGGTGTGTCCCCAGTGTCTCTTCAACGTGCCAGCGACATGGCGCTATATGCAGCCAAGACGAGCGGTAAAAACAAACTTTGCTTCTACGATCCTAAACTCGATGAGTATGCCATGTTGAGATTAGCGCTGTTAAGTGATTTTCGTCAAAGCTTTGCAGACCACGACTTTGTTGTGCTCTACCAGCCTCAAATTCGGTTTAGCGATAATACGCTAATCGGTTTTGAAGCATTGGTTCGTTGGCACCACCCCGAGCGAGGCGTCGTATCGCCTACCGACTTTATTCACCTGATTGAAGAAAATGGCATGATAGTTCAGTTAGGGGAATGGGTATTAAGACAGGCCTGTAGTGATGCCATGAACTGGCCTGCACCGCTTCAAGTTGCTGTGAATGTTTCTCCCGTTCAAATTGAGCGAACCAATTTACTCACTACCGTAATGAAGGCGCTTAAAGCAACAGGTTTACCAGCCTCTCGATTAGAACTTGAGTTAACTGAATCATCATTAATGTGTGATGGCGACAGCACGATTGTGCTTTTGAATAGCTTAAGAGAGCAAGGCGTTCGGATCGCATTGGACGATTTCGGTACAGGGTACTCTTCACTGTCTTACCTTCAACGTTTCCCTTTTGACAAGCTAAAGGTAGACCGAAGTTTCGTTATTGCCGCGTCAGAACACGCTCAAAACGTAAACAGTGCAAATGCGGAATCTATCTTGTCAGCAATACTACAATTGGCTAATGCATTACACTTGCAAACCACTGCCGAAGGTGTAGAGACACAAGACGTTTCCAGTTTGCTACAAAAGCTAGGTTTTACTAATGCACAGGGCTTTTTTTATGGTCGCCCGATGACCGCCGAACACGCTGAAAATTTCATCAGCCAATGGCCTGATATTCAAAATAAAGAGAACTAAATCTGCTTTAAAGTAGTCTTTCTTTATAGCCATGTGGCCACTTTCGGTTTACGGTTGGTATCTAATAAAAAACTATAAAAGAGGCATTTATGAAATTCACTCGTACATTATCTACGCTGTCAGCCGTCACATTATTATTTGTCCTTGCTGGCTGCTCTAATGAAGACGACACCACAGTTGATGTTAAAGAAGAGCCCCTTATGACTGAAAAAGCAGATGAAAAGCCTCAGCAAGCCTTTGTCCCTAAAACTGCCGAACAAAAACGTCTTAGCGCTTCTGGTGAAGCCAGTGAAGTCACCCTAACAGGCACTATTGTGTACAAAGAAATGGAAGGCGGTTTTTACGCCTTTATTGCTGAAAATGGGGACCGCTACACGCTTCAAAAACTGGATAAGAAATTTCATAGAAATGGCTTAATCGTCAAGGTTACGGGTATGCCTATGCCAGACCTTATGACTATCACCCAATACGGCACCGTGTTAAAAGTCGATAGTGTAGAAATACTCGACGCTAGCAGAGTGATAGGAAACGCATCTTCTCACTAAGCATGCCTCGACTACGTATTGCTTGGTAAGAAAAAGGAACCGGTGATCGATTACGGCTATCTACGCCGTACAAACGTCACTGTTAATAGTAGGAGTAATAAATGATTAATGCATACGCAGCACAAGAGCCAGGTGGAAAGCTGGAAAAGTTTGAATATGACCCTGGCGAATTAGCCTCTCACGATGTTGAGATAGACGTGGAGAGTTGCGGCATTTGTCATAGTGATTTAAGCATGTTGGATAATGAATGGGGTATAAGTGAATACCCATTCGTACCAGGACATGAAGTGGTGGGAAAAATAAGTGCGGTAGGCGAACACGTTACGTCATTGAAAGTAGGTCAGCGGGTAGGCTTGGGCTGGCACGCCGGCTACTGTAATAGCTGTGGCACCTGTGAGTCTGGCGATCAAAACTTATGCTCTAATGCCACGATGACGATTGGCGGTCGCCACGGTGGATTTGCCGATAAAGTTCGAGCTCAAGCTACGGCCGTTGTACCTATTCCTGATGGTGTAGACCCACAAAGTGCTGGGCCACTATTTTGCGGCGGTATTACGGTATTTAACCCACTAGTACAATTTGATATTAAACCCACCTCAGTAGTTGGCGTGGTAGGTATTGGCGGCCTAGGTCACTTAGCATTGCAGTTCTTAAATGCATGGGGATGTAAGGTTGTTGCTTTCACTTCAAGTGAATCGAAGAAACAAGAAGCGTTAGAACTTGGTGCTCATGAAACCTTAAATAGCCGCGATAAAGATGAACTTAAAGCCGCCGCGGGCAAGTTCGACCTTATCATTTCTACGGTGAATGTGAAGCTTGATTGGAACTTGTACTTATCGACTCTAGCGCCTAAAGGCCGTTTACACTTTGTTGGTGCAACGTTAGAGCCTTTAGATATAGGGGCGTTTAATCTTATTGGAGGTCAACGTTCAGTATCAGGTTCGCCAGTAGGTAGCCCGGCTACTATCAAAACCATGCTGGATTTTGCTGCGCTGCATGATATTGCGCCAGTAACCGAAACCTTCAAGTTCGATGACGTTAATGAAGCAGTACAACGACTTCGAGATGGTAAAGCCCACTATCGCGTAGTGTTAACTAAATAAGCTTTAGGTTAGTGGTTAGTAAGGCTTCTAATATTATGAAGCCTCGCTAACATAAGCACACCCGCCAAGTAAAATTTGTATGTTATAGGCCTCGGTGTTAGAATTCGCCGCCCTCAAAATTTGAGGCGGCGATTGTTGTATACAATTTGTAGCTACAACGCCCTATAACAGTAGGTTCTGGTCGCAAGAACTTACATTCTTAATTTTTTATTGGAGACATATAATGTCTAAAGCAATTTTTACTCTGGACGCTACTGTACGTACAGACCTAGGGAAAGGTGCGAGCCGCCGCCTACGTCGTGAAGACAAGCTTCCTGGTATCATCTACGGTGGTGAAGAAGCGCCAGTGTCGATCACTCTTGATCACAACAAAGTAAACAACGCTGCTGATTTTGAAGCGTTCTACTCTCACGTTCTTACTTTGAACGTAGACGGAAAAGCTGTTGAAGTACTCGTTAAAGACATGCAACGTCACGCTTTTAAGCCTCGTATTCTTCACGTTGACTTCCAGCGCGTAATCGCAGGTCAAGAGTTACACACTAACGTACCTCTTCACTTCATCAACGAAGACAAGTCTGCAGCTATCAAAGCTGGCGGTATCGCTGAGCACCACGTAAACGAAATCGAAATTACGTGTCTGCCTAAAGATCTTCCAGAATTCATCGAAGTAGATATTGCTAACGTTGAAATGGACTCTACTCTTCACTTGTCTGACCTTACACTACCTGCTGGTATCACCTCTGTTGAGCTTGGAAAAGACGACGAGACTCACGACCTTGCAGTAGTCACTGTTAAGCCTGCTCCTAAAGCAGCTGATGCAGAAGAAGGCGACGAAGAAGCAGCTTCTGAGGAATAATCAGCTTGGCTGATATCCGACTTATCGTGGGCCTGGGAAATCCAGGCCCCGAATATGATAATACCCGACACAATGCCGGTGAATGGTTTCTCAACCAACTTGCCGACACCTTCAATACCCCGCTAAAACCAGAATCCAAATTTTTCGGTAAAACCGCCCGCGTGACTATTGCTGGGCAAGATGTGCGCTTACTCTACCCTACAACTTTTATGAATAAGAGTGGTCAGGCTGTAGCGGCATTAGCCAATTTCTACCGTATTGAACCCGAACAAATTTTAGTGGCCTTTGATGAACTCGACTTACCTCCCGGTGTAGCAAAATACAAAATCGGCGGTAGCTCTAGTCAAAATGGTGTTAGAGACATTGTGGCAAAATTGGGTAACAATAAAGACTTCTTACGCTTGCGTATTGGTATTGGACATCCGGGTCACAAAAGCCGTGTTACCGGACATGTATTAGGTAAGCCCCCCGCTGAAGAAAAAATGGCCATAGAAAGTGTCATTGACGAAGCTGTGCGCTGTACTGAAATACTCCTTAAAAACGACCTAAAGCAAGCGCAAAATCGGCTACACTCCTTTAAGGCGTGAGCCTGAGCTAGTACTAATTCCAGACAAGGATCCCTACCATGGGTTTTAAATGCGGTATTGTTGGACTACCAAACGTAGGTAAATCAACACTCTTTAATGCACTGACAAAAGCAGGTATTGAAGCGGCAAACTTCCCTTTTTGTACCATAGAGCCCAACACAGGTGTTGTACCTGTACCGGATCTTCGCTTGGACAAACTGGCTGAAATTGTAAACCCTCAGCGTGTTATTCCAACCACAATGGAATTCGTTGATATTGCAGGTTTGGTTGAAGGCGCTTCAAAAGGTGAAGGTTTAGGAAATAAATTCCTAGCTAACATCCGCGAAACCGACGCGATTGGCCATGTGGTTCGTTGTTTCGACGACGAAAACATTGTTCACGTTGCGGGTAAAGTTAACCCACAAGACGATATTGATATCATCAATACCGAGCTTGCACTTTCAGACTTAGAAACCACAGAGAAAGCCCTACACCGTGTTGCTAAACGCGCTAAAGGTGGCGATTCTGATGCTAAGTATGAACTTAAAGTATTGGAAAAAATTAAGCCTCATTTAGATGAAGGTTTATTACTTCGTTCTTTAGAACTAACTAAAGAAGAACATGCAGCAATTAGCTACATGAACATGCTTACCCTTAAGCCAACCATGTATATTGCTAACGTTGACGAAGATGGTTTCGAAAATAACCCATACTTAGACAAAGTACGCGCTATCGCTGAAAGCGAGAACGCAGTGGTAGTGGCAGTATGTGCGGCTATCGAGTCTGACATTGCTGAACTTGAAGACGACGAGCGTGAAGAATTCATGCAAGACATGGGGCTTGAAGAGCCAGGTCTTAACCGTGTTATCCGTGCAGGCTATAACTTGCTTACCCTTCAAACCTATTTCACGGCTGGGGTAAAAGAAGTGCGTGCTTGGACCTTCCCTGAAGGTTCAACTGCACCACAAGCAGCTGGTAAGATTCACACCGACTTCGAGAAAGGCTTTATTCGTGCCGAAATCGTCAGCTACGATCACTTTGTTGAATTCAACGGTGAACAAGGCGCAAAAGACGCCGGTAAGTGGCGCTTAGAAGGTAAAGAGTACATTGTTAAAGATGGCGATGTGATTCACTTTAGATTTAACGTGTAGTAAGAAATGTAGCCTAGGCTAGCGCCTCTATTAACGTTACAAAAACCACCCTTAGGGGTGGTTTTTTATTGCCTGTAGAATTAGTTGTTGATTTAACAGGCAATGACTCGGTACTTTAAGTACATAAAGAGACACTTATACCAGTGTTAATAATAAGATTTACATCAGGGCTTACAATAAAATGATTAAAAGACTCGTTCATTCACTTTCTGCGCTTTCTCATATAACAGCACTTCCTCAGATATTAGCACGTCCACAGATATCAGTTCTGGCAGTATCGCTCTGTGTGACCTTTTTGGGTGTAAGCAGCGTTTTGTCTACCGCGCACGCAAAGAGTCATGAAAAAAGCCCTGAGGACACTCAAATAAAAGAAAAGCTCTTGCTTGATACCGACATAGCCAACAAATGGTACAAGGTGCCTAATAAACATATCGTTACTTTTGAAACACACTATGGTGATGTGGTCATAGCGTTGAACCCCGTTTTAGCGCCTCGTCATGTAAAACGCTTTCGTAAGCTAATAAAAACTGATTTTTATCAGCAGCAGTATTTCTACCGCGTGGTAGATGGTTTTGTAGCACAAGGTGGCAGTAACGAAAGTCATGAGCCTTCGCCAGAAACCGGTAATTTGAAGGCTGAGTTTGTTACCCCCCTCTCATCTTCTGCGATTGTTATAGAAGAAAACGACATGTTTGCCCCAGCTACAGGCTTCCTAAATGGGTTTCCTGTAGGAATAGATAGCGCTAGAAATGAAATGTGGGCACTTCACTGCCCTGGCACGGTCGCTTTTGCCCGTAATAGTGAAAAGGACACTGCCAGCACCGAGTTTTATATTGTGATTGGACAAGCGCCGCGGCATTTAGATAGAAATATGTCAGTTATTGGCCGAGTACTCGAAGGAATGGACGTGATACAGCAGTTACCAAGGGGCCCAATAGAAAATAGTGGCGTTATTGAAATACCTTCGGATAAGAGCCAAATTAAAAATAGTTACGCAGGTAACAAAGATACGTCGGGTAAACAGTATTATATTCAGCTTCCTTCGCATCCCGAATACCAAAAACGTATGAAAACCGGGCAAATACTCGATAATTCTTTCTTTCACGACAAAATTTATAGTCCTAGACCTATAGATGTTTGCTATTACCAGACTAAAACTTCATCAACGCCATGGAATTAAGTTTGGGTTTATTGGCGATATTTGATTAAATTCACTGCACTTTGACTAGATTTTAAACCTGAATGCACAGATATTAGCCACTTAGAAAAAGTTAGTAAAAAAGGGGTTGACGGTCGCCAGTCATATCCGCATAATACGCGCCACTTCCTGAGAGGGAAAAGAAAAAGCCGGAGGCTATGTAGCTCAGTTGGTTAGAGCACATCACTCATAATGATGGGGTCGCAAGTTCGAATCTCGCCATAGCCACCAATTTTTCTTTTTATCTAACTTCTCTTGAGGTTCTGACTGTGCGGGAGTGGTGGAATTGGTAGACACGCTGGATTTAGGTTCCAGTGCTTCACGGCGTGAGAGTTCAAGTCTCTCCTTCCGCACCACAGTTGGGGTATAGCCAAGTTGGTAAGGCAGCGGGTTTTGATCCCGCCATTCGTAGGTTCGAGTCCTGCTACCCCAGCCATTTTTTCCTAGTAATTGCGCTTTTGCTGCGTGGTTATCACTTGGGGTATAGCCAAGTTGGTAAGGCAGCGGGTTTTGATCCCGCCATTCGTAGGTTCGAGTCCTGCTACCCCAGCCATACATAAGAAACCGGTCCTTCGACCGGTTTTTTGTTTTCTGGCATACATAAAGTTGTAATCTAACTACTTATTCCCTCTTCACTCTTTTTTTCCACATGCTACTATATTTGCTTACTGTGTCTTTTGAGCTCTCCAACTAGGTACTCTTTTTAAGTACGCTCTTTTAAGGTTCATCAATTTTAGATAATGGCCTTTTAAGCAATAAACAGCCTCTTGAGGTTTTCTACGGGTCTCACAACAACAAAAGCAAAGGAAAACGCGTGATAGAAAACTTTGTCTCGGCGGTAAATAACGTTTTATGGGGTAACGGCCAAGTATTAATCATAATGCTATTAGTATGTGGTATTTGGTTTACTGTTAAATTAGGTGGTGTTCAATTACGTCACTTTGGTCACATGTTTACCTTGTTAAAAGGAAGCAATAAATCGACCAAAGACGGCATTAGCTCATTTCAGGCATTGTGTACTAGTTTATCTGCCCGAGTAGGTACCGGTAATCTAGCAGGGGTAGCGGTAGCCATCTCGCTTGGAGGCTCTGGTGCTATCTTTTGGATGTGGATGATTGCCATACTAGGCATGGCCACAGGCTTCGCTGAGAGCGTTTTAGGGCAATTGTATAAAGTACGTGATGAAAACGGTGAGTTTCGTGGCGGCCCTGCGTATTACATTAAACAAGGTTTGAATAAAACCTGGTTAGCGGTAGCCTTTTCTTTATGTCTTTTCTTCGGTTACGGCTTTGTCTTTAGTGCGGTGCAAGCAAACACCATCACTGATGCGTTAAACAACGCGTATCAATTCCCCAGCGAATACACGGGCATAGCGATTATTGCTCTATCCTCTTTAATCGTAATAGGTGGCTTACGGGGCATTGCTAGATTTGCTGAATTTGTTGTGCCTTTTATGGGTATTGGTTATGTCTTAGTGGCATTGGGGATTACCTTTATCAACATCTCAGAACTTCCTGCTATGTTGATGGATATCATCAAGTCTGCATTTGGATTGCAAGAAGCCGGCGCGGGCGCATTAGGTGCAGCGATTAAAAACGGTATTCAGCGCGGCCTATACTCAAACGAAGCCGGAAGTGGCTCTGTGCCACATGCTGCGGCCAGTGCAGTGCCTAATCCTAACCACCCAGTGTCACAAGGTTACATTCAAATGCTGGGCGTGTTTTTAGATACTATGGTGCTGTGTACCTCTACCGCCTTCATTATTCTACTTGCAGGCGGCTCTAGCTCCGAGCAAATGGAAGGCATTAGATTAACCCAAGATGCAATGAGCAGCCATTTAGGCGAAGGCGGAACCGACTTTGTTGCCGCAGCCATTAGCTTGTTTGCGTTTACTTCGGTTGTAGCCAACTATGCCTACGGCGAAAGTAACTTACATATGTTCAAACTCGATAACCGTGCAGGCCGAGCTGCCTACACGATAGGTTACTTGGGAATGATTTACTGGGGTGCTCAAGCGGCCATGCCACAAGTATGGGCCATGGCCGATATGGCATTAGGGTTAATGACTGTTATCAATATCATTGCTATCGTGTGGATGACACCTACTATCGTATCTATCAGCAAAGATTACTTTGCTAAACGCGATAGGGGTGAAAAGGTAGAATATAAAACTGGAGACTGTGAAATTCAGGGTAAATCTGAAGACGGTATTTGGTAAGAGAAAGACCTACTTTTAACGTCAGGTTCAGCATTAAAAAGCCGTGGAACAATGTATTTTGTACCACGGTTTTTTATATCAGGCCTAGTACGTTTATTTGGGCCTTAACAATTCAAACATGTTGCTACTGTCTACACTGAAATAATCCCCTGCTCCACCACCGCGCATGACAGGTTCTGCTTTCAACGTTTTATACACACCCGCTTCAATCATGTCCTTTTGAATATGAACACCCACGACCTCTCCCATCACAAACCAACTTTCACACAAGCCGCCTTCCGCATTTTTAAGTTGCACGATATCGGTAAGCTTACATTCCATACTAACGGGGCTTGATTTTACCCGTGGTACATCAACAATGTGTGAAGCTGCTGTATCTAAACCTGCAAACGCGAATTCATTTTCATCAAAAGCTAATGGTGCACTGGTTTGATTCATTGCCTCTAATAATGGTTTGCCGACAAGATTCCAACAGAACTCACCGGTTGCTTTAATATTTTTCAGCGAATCTTTATCACCCACGCTAGAAAAACCGATAATAGGTGGCGTGTAATTAAGTGCATTAAAAAAACTGTAAGGCGCTAAGTTTAGCTTACCGTCTTTACTTTTTGACGAAATCCAACCAATTGGCCTAGGAGCGATAATGGCGTTGAACGGATCGTGTGCGAGGTTGTGACCTAACTTGGGTTCGTAAAAATGAATATCGGACAAGAGTTTTCCTTAGCAGCGACTATCGTCAATTTACTAACGTTATTTTACCAATACGAGTATAGCGGCTAAGGCGTTTAAATAGCAGTACCGGTTTTATTAATTAGGTGATGAGTATTCGTCATTGACTTACATATCGAAGGGAACAAAAAAACGGCGTAAAGCCATGCTTATACGCCGTTTCGTCACAATAAATCAATCTTGCGAATTACTTACTTCTTCGCTTTTTTAAGCTCTTTCTTAAGCTTTTTAAGTTTACCTTCTTGCTTAGAAATTTTAGCTTTTGTTACTTTGATTTCTTGTTTAACTTTTTTAGCTTTAGCCATTATGAATATCCTTTTATTGCTATTTTTTATTGAGTGAAGAACGCAAGGCAATATGCGCCCACTCGATGTAATCACTGGTTTAAGAGCAATGCATTTTTGATAAAGCAGAAGCGCTAATCCGAAGACTTGGCTTTTTGCTCTTCAGTGAATTCTTTAATAAACCGCCTGATCTCTCTAGCCGCTGTAGTATCTAACTCTTCGCAAAGATGAATAAAGTCAGCACGCTCCTGATCGTTTATACGAATGATCAGCTGACTATTCTTTTTTTTCTTCTTCTTATCCAACATAAGTCCTCATCAAGAACGGTATTATCTACAAAAGCCAGGCTGTATAAGCCAGCACATACCAGTTCATGCGATTTATGGCTATACAGCATATAGCACTTGTATATACACTTTCAAGGTTTTTTCGTTCTTGTATAGTGTTATTTCTTGACTGTCTTACGTAACCGGCACGTAAACGAGATAGCAATATATGAGGAAATTAAAGGTAAAAAAAACGGCCTTTGATAATCAAAGGCCGTTTTTGTTTACGTGTACTTTATAAGAACTTTTGTAAAGCCATAGCTATTTCACTACGGGTAGAAAAGTTAGTTCTCTCTACCTTCTCTCTACCTTACTTGGGTTTTCTCTACCTTATTTAGGTTCCCAGGCAAACGATTTGAATGCATCGTCTACAGGGGTTTCAGCTAGGTGGTTTGTGTAGTTACTCATCACTTTTTGCGCCAAAATTAGAATGATTTCTAATAGTTGCTTGTGCGCATAACCCGCATCGTAAAATGCTTTAAGCTGTGCATCATCGATGTGGCCACGACCACGCGTTACTGCTAGTACGGTATCTTTCAAGGTATTTAGCTTGGCATCAGAAAGGGTTTCGTCGTTACGTAACTCTTCAATTAGCTCGTCACTTACTTTCATGCTTTTAGCAATGCCAGTATGCGCTGGTACACAGTAATGACACGCATGCTCTACGTTAACCGCTTGCCATACTACAGTAAGCTCTTCTGCATTAAATGACGTATCTTGTGCCAAACCGTGAAGTACTTGATAACCTTCAAGCAACGTTGGCGCTTCCGCCATTACTGCATGCAAGTTAGGGATCATACCGAAAGCTTTTTGAGAATTCTCAAGAAGTGGTTTAGCTGCTTCAGGTGCGCTATCTGCTGTGTGTAATGTAAAATCGCTCATGTCACTCTCCTATTGATGTGAACTGAAAACCAGTAACTAAAAAGATAATAAATACTGATTACGTTTTGATGTAATACAATATAGGTTTACTTGAACACTTGTTCAAGTCATAATTGAACAAGTGTTCAAAACATTCGAATATAAGGTATACCAGAATGAAATATGTAGAGTCTGAAGTGATTGAGAAGGCCACCACGCTTTTTTGGCAAAAAGGCTTTCAGGCCGCTGGTATGCGCGACATTCAACAAGCGCTAGATATGCGACCCGGCAGTATTTACGCTCGCTTCAAAAGTAAAGAGGGCTTATTCCAGTTAGTAGTGGAAAAGTATGTTACGAACAGCCAAGAAAAACTCAGCATTGTTATTAATGCCGATTGCCCACTTGACGCTTTGCGTGCATTTTTTGTTAGCGAATTGATTAACCCAGAAGAAATGCGCTTTCAGCGCCAATGCTTATTAATTAAGTCTATTACCGAACTAGAGATGTTGGGTGAAAATGGAAAACAGTCTGTGCTTGATGGTATGAGCACTTTGAAAGCATGTTTCAAATCTATTGTAGAAAAAGCCGTGCAAACCAATTCACTTCCCACCAGCACACCGGTTGATAAAGCTGCAGATTGGTTACAAAACCAATTTGTAGGCCTTCGCACTTTTGCGTTAATGCAAAGCGACGATCACGCCATTGAAACCATGATAGATAAAGTACTCATCGACCTTAAAACTTCTTGGCCTGAGTGATAGAGGTATATGGACAGTGTGCATTAAAAACCTTCCATAGC